>CAMEHL010000001.1 GCA_945917475.1 uncultured Clostridia bacterium
TTTTAACCGCGCCGAGAATCAGCCCGAAGACTACCGCAAGCCCGAACGGCAACAATCCGAACGGTTCGGCGGTAAAAAGTCCTTCGCGCTTTTTCCGCGTTTCGCACGCGCCCGCTTTAAGCAGAGAGCGTTCTCTGTTCATATCCGCTTTCAAAAATTTAGGCATCAACTGCACGAACAATACCACGCCGACCACGCCGAAAGGATAGGCTATCGCGTGCCCCAGCGTTACCATAGATTTCGTTTCTTCCGCGGCGGCTTCGAGCGCGGCGGAATAACCGGGCGTAGTAGTGAGCGCGCCCGAGAGAACGCCGGCGGAGAATTCTTTGCCGTTATACCCTTCGCCCAACATCAGGGCGAACGCAACCGCGCACAGTCCGCCGATAAGGATAATGGAAATTCCGAGCAAAACGTAAGATTTAGCGTTCTTTTTCAGGTCTTTGAAAAAACTCGGCCCCGCAATAAACCCGACTGACGACACGAAAAGAACGAGACCTATGTTCTGAATAACTTTTCCGTAATAAGTAAACAGAGTTGAAGTCGTGTCTTTTATAAAGAAATTATTGAGAACGGGCACTTTTTCCAGCCCGCTAAGCGTACATAAGCACCCGAACGCGATAGCGACTAAAAACACGCCGGCAGTTCCGAGAGATACTCCCTTGATGTTTATGCTTCCTAAAAGATAACCTAAAACGCATACAAAGAAAATGCCGAAAAGCAAAGCGACAATCGTGCTGAAACCCGTTACTTTCGTTGCGTCCGCGCCCTTTACTATATTGTAAACGCACCAACCTATAACCGCCGCCGCGAGAACGAGCGCGATCGTTATCCAAAGCGATTTAAGATTGTTCTTCCCGGGTTTGCCCGAGCCGCCCTCCGTTCCGCCGATCGCATTTTGCGGTTCGGCCGGAACGTCTTCCGATACTTCCGTCAAATTTTTTTCTTTTTCCATAATTTTGATTCGTCCACTCCGAATTATTTTTTCTATCGCATTAAACGCGCGCGCAATGAAAGTACGCGCCGCAACTATATTATTATACACTTGCCGAGCGATAAAGTAAAGCGAAAAAACGCAATTAACCTTGACATTTACGTTTTTTTCGCCGCATAAAAATCGGCAGGACGACGGAAAGTTTTTCCGCACGGGCATTTTCCGCGGCGTTTTGCCGTCAACTTTTAATATCTTATCCGAACGCTATAACGGGCAATCGCCATAAGTCAGCGTCTTTTTTTAAGGTATATAAGATTAGTCGCATAAACCGCCGCGGACAGCAGAACGCATATTCCCGTTCTCGCCCATACGTTCGGCAGGAAAAGCACGAGATTAAAGAAAAATATTTCGGCTTGTCTTAACGCTCGCACGGGCGTAAACACGCTTATTATAACGACTATAAGAATATCCGCCACCCAACCGTACGCGTTATTCTGCATAAACGCCAGCGTGTGGACGACCGCCTGAACAAGCAGCAGAAACCCGAACTGAGAAAAATATGCGGCGGCGAAATTCCCGTCCCACCCGAACGCGTCGATAATTCCGTAAACGTTATATCCGTTCCCGAGCAACGTATCCGCCGTGAACCGTTCGACCGTCGCTATAAAACTTATTACGGCGGCGTAAACGGCGTAATTCAGCGCGCACGCGTAGAAAAACGTTTTCTTGTTCACGCCGATATTGATGAATTTTCCGTAATTGACGCAAGAAATAAGAACGGGCGACAGAACGCATACGAGATAAAGCATACAATACGGGGCGAGCGAAGAATTGCCCGTCTTTCCCGTTACTTTGTCAATCACTATATCGGCAATCATAGCGATTGCGCATAAACCCGACAACACGTAAGCGACGGGCGTGGCGCGTTTAAAGTTCACGGCGGCGACCGTCCGTATCTGTCTGAATTTGCTGTTTTTCGTTCTACCGTTATTATCTTTCATAACTCTCTCCCGTATATCCTTTTCCGTAAATAAATTTTCCGTCGTGTCCGCAATCTTTTCCGCCCGTCAACCGTTCGAACAATTCGCCGAGTGTTTCTCCGTTTTTTTCGGTCGCGCGTTTAACGTCGTCGTACAAGACTGTTTTCCCGCCGTCTATAATAATCAGTTTATCCGCGTAATCGGCGATTTCGTCTATTAAATGCGTAGACACGATTGCTATCCCGCGCGAATTGCCGTAACGCTCGCGCAACAGACGGTAAAACCGCCTGCGCGTAATCGGGTCGAAACCGAGTACGGGTTCGTCGAGCAGAACAACGTCTTTATTTGACGACAGCGCGAGCATAGTCGTAACCATGGTTTTCGTTCCGAACGACAGCGAGTTGTATTTTTTGTTTAAGTCGAGTCCGAAACTCTCGGCGATTTCAAGCGCGAAACTTTCGTCGAAACCGCCGTTAATACCGCGCGAAAATTTTATCAGATCGGCAATTTTCATATTGAACTGATTTTTTGCCGTTTCGATATACGCCACGTTTACGGGCGAATCGAGTACGTCGATTTTTTTGCCGTTTATATACGCGCCGCCCGAACTGACGGGAATTCTCCCCGCGAGAACGCGCATAAAAGTCGTTTTTCCCGCACCGTTTCTTCCGAGCAGACAGTACACGCCTTTTTCGCGGATACGCAGAGATATTCCGCTTAATGCGGTAACACTCCCGCGGTATTTTTTGGTAACGTTTTCAAATTCTATCATCTTTATTCTCCTTGTTTATTCTCCTTGTTTTTCTTATCTTTTTGCCGAACTAAAAAACGCAGTGCCGCGAATACGTTGAAACACGTATCCGTCAGCGCTGCGTCTTTGCGTCTCGTCCGACTTCTTCCATTATTCCGTTTTTAAACGAGATTACGCACTCGTATCTGCATTTGGGGCAAAACAACGGAAAGTTTATAAGAACCGTGCCGTCGTTCACCCGAACGCGTGTTTTCCCCTTACACCTGGGGCAGATTATCCATTTTTTATCCGTCGCCATAGCCGTCTCCAAGCAGTCGGGCGGCTTCTTTTTCGCCGATACCGAGCGACAAAAGATAGCGGTAGCAGGCGTTTTCCACCATAACGTGCGCGCCTTTGCGGTCTAGTTTAAGCCTGTCGTTAATAATCAGCATCGCGAGCCCGTGCGCGTAAATAACGCCCGTTTCCATAAAAAACCTTACGTCTTTTTCAGATACTTTCATCGTTTCGGCAAGCGAACGCACCATAGACTCGCTCCGTGCGCGGTCAAATACACCGATAAACTCCCCTTCGTAATTTCTGCCCTTATCGGAAGACACGACGAAACGTATGAGATTAGGCGCGTCGAACGCCATATCGATGTACGCCTTGCCTATGTTGACGAAAGCCTTTACGGGGTTTTCGTCAGCGGGCGCGGACAGCCTGCTCGCATACGCGAACGCGGCGTCTGTCAGTTCTCTTCTCAAATTGTCCATATTTTCAAAATGCCACGCTATCGGTTGGGTGGAACACCCCGCTTCTTTCGCTACCGTTTTTACGTTCACCGATTCGTAGCCGTCGCGTATAAGAAGTTTAAGCGCACAGTTTATTATCGTCTCTTTCGTTATTTTAGTTTTTCTTCCCATTTCGCCCTTTCTTTTCTCTCTTTTCTCAAACCTTTTCCCGTTCCGCCCCTTTTCTCGCGGACCTTTTCTTTGCAAAATAATTTAACTCGGCTTCTTTTCAACGGTTTATTTCCGCCCGGTTTCTCTTGAACGTAAGCCGACCGCCGCAGCCGAACGTGTGCGTAATATGCGCATGCATTATCACCCGCTGTCCGTCGAGCCGTAATATACGCGAGCATTATCTCACACCGCAGACGATCGTGCGACAAGCGCAATACGCACCGGTATCGCCGAGCCGATGCCTGCAAGCGTAACTTCCACGAAAATTACCGCATCGCCAGATGCGGAAAATTGTATAAACTTATTTATATAATTTTGTTTATATTATATACCGACGTGCGGCGTTTGTCAACGGATTGCGGCGCATTTTGGGAAAAATTTTTACGCGGTATTTTGCCGCTTAAATTAAAACACGATGCGAGACTTCCCCGTGCCGTAAAAGATAATTATATAATCGTTAAAAAACCCCGCCCGCGCCGTTCAACGCGGCGCGGGCGGGGAAAAGATTTAATAATTCTGTTTTCTTATTTTGCCGTCTTTTTTGTGAATCGTGATATTGCCTTCCTGGTTATCCGCGACTTTTTTGGCGTATTCTATCGCCTGTGCCTGCGTGTCGAAAAGTTTTAACGCTTTTTCCGCTTTACCCGCTTTAACCTGCCATTTGCCGTCTTCACGCAAAGAAATGTGATAATTTTTTACCGTCGGTTTAGTGTTTTCTGCCATAATAGAACCCCTTTTCGTTAGTATTTTACCGCGGATTTATCCGCTTTTATTATATAATAGCACAAAAAAAAGGTTACATACAAGCAAAAAAAGCGCAAAACCGACAAAAAAACCGCCTAAAACCGCCCAAAATACCCGTAAAACGAAAGTTTTTAGTTGTTTAGGCGACGACTATCTGCGGCGCACCCAACTCGCGCGGTTTCTCGCCTACTATATACTATTTTACAAATAATTGTATATATTAAACATCTTTCTCAACCTTTATATTTAATTCTTCAAACTTTTTTATTAAATATGCAACATCATATTTATAATTAAAATTTAATATTTTTGGTTGTTTAGAATAATGTCCTTTCTTTTCTTTTATAAACTCCTCAATACCTCCTATCAATCCTCCCATTACCGTTGTAGACGCAACAGGAAAACTACTATTATTATCAATAAGATAAAATGTTACTACCTTTTTATTAACCACAATCCTTTCTATATTGTTATAGGCAATTTTAATCTCTTCTCCTGCATTCGGTTGAATTAAATATGTCTGTCTAATTACTAAAACTCTTTCTCCCTAAAATAAGCGTTAAAACTATACTTAGAGTCTATTCTTGAACCTGAGATATAACATTTTAATGGTTCTTTTACATCTTCAATATTAAAATTATTATCTCGAATTGTTTTTTTAATACCCAAAGTACTCAACACAACTATACCGGATGCGAATATAATATTAACCAACGACCCCATAGTATTCCCAGAAATAATACAAGCAATACTGCTAATAAGCAACCCTAAACCCAAAAAGTAACCTACTACACCCATAAAAATCATACTTTTCTCCTTTTTTCTTTTATTATTCTCTTTATAGTTTTAATATTTTTTCTCACATTCCCACCTATTTGAATATAAATTTGAATATAGAAATTTTATTATACAAATATTATATACGAGTATTTCTCGTATGTCAATAATTTTACGAAGGTTTTTCGTATAATAATAGTATGGAATTTAAAATAGGTGCTAAAATTAAAGAAATTAGATTAGAAAACAATCTAAATCAGAGCGAGTTTGGAAAATCTCTATCTGTATCACAGGATACTGTATCACTTTGGGAAAAGGGGAAAAGCCTGCCAAACACAGAATTTATTATAGAAATTTGCAAAAAATATTCTGTATCTGCAAATTATTTATTAGATTTAGAAGACTAAAAGCATCAACAAAAAGTTGATGCTTTTTCGTTTGGCTGCTTTGCCCAAAATAGTTGATTTTATCAGCCGTTTTAAATTTCAGTTTTTCTTTTTTCTCTCCGTTTTACCGCATTACCGTATTATTCAATTTAAAACATTATACATCTTTTATTTTACTTGCGTTATCTTCATTTTTCAAGATAATAGAACAGTTGCATTTATTTTTACTTAATTATTTGTTTCAATTGGTTCACTAATTTGGATTCCAACTTTATTCGGGCAATAATTCCACGGTAATTTCAAAAACCATTAAGCCGTATCGGGATTGAGCAATTCCATACGCACAACGTAAGTTTTTTTATTGATATGGATATTATAATTTTCACCGACGTTTACGGTAACATCTACCTTTCTTATATCGTTTCCCTTCCTTTTGCAACGGTATCGCACGCAAATGCGGACGGATTTCCGTTCTTTTTGACGGGAGCGAGAACGATTCTCCCCTTCCCACCCCGCTTTCGTTAAAAAAACGGCACGTTGCCTTCGCAGTTGCGAAAGCAGCGCGCCGTACTCCCGAATTCTCAAAGGAGGTCTGACGTCCGGTTCCCTGTAATATTCGCTTTCCCGGAATGGAATGCCACCGCGGAAACGATATCGCTTGCCGCAAGACAGCCCGTTTTCCTCCCGAAAAAGAGTGGACGGTCGGTCAGTCCGACCTGACGCCCGAGGCGTAGAATCCGATCACGTATCCCGTGATCGTAACGGAATAATTCGCCTGTCCTGCGTCGATTTCGTCCGAAACCCTGGGGATATCGCAGGATCCGCTCTCCACGCCGTTGACGTAAATGGTCAGCGTGACGGTCGACTCGTCTCGGGCGATTACGCTCAGTCCGAGCAAAATCCCCTGATTGAAGACCGAATTGCCGAGATAGGCGGCGTATGTCCTCGGAGAATATTCCTTCGGCGCGCCGTCTTCAACGATGGCGGCGCGGAATCCGCCTCCGCGGAAATACACGCCATAACTTCCTATCATAAAGAAGGTCCCTCCGTTTCCGTCGTCTTCGACTTTCGCGATGCGTAGTTCGGCGACCGTTCCGCCGTAGCCGACCGTTTTTCCGGTAACGGTCGGATTCGCGGCGGTCAAGACGAGCGTTTCCTCTCCTTCCTCCAGCCCGTAGACGTAGTTTTTGTCGTCGTACTCGAAACCGAAGGGATAACCGACGCCCTCGACGACGATTTCTCCCGAAACCCTTCCGCCGACGAGTCCGGACGGCATATCTTCTTTCGCCACGACGATCTCTTTTCCTTCCGCGCGGAAGACTACCGGAACGCCGTTTATGGTCACTGAGGAGACTTCCGCTTCCCTTCCGAGAAGAATGCGGAATTCCGTATCTTTCTGCGCCGCAAATTTCGGCTGCGCCGAGACGGAATTTTTACACGGCTTTCCGAACATAATTGCCTTGATATTGTAAATTTCAGTCTCGGTCACCCCGATGGAAAGCATATAGTTTTCTGTCTTCCGAGAAAGCGTTTCTCCCGCGTAAGTCTTCAGTTTTTCCAGAAACGGTTTAAAATCGTAAACGGTCCCCTGTGAGTTTCTCTCTCTGTAAATGGAGAAAGAAGTCAGTTCGTAATCCTGAATCAAAGCCGTTTCATCGACTCCGAGAAGGGCATTGATCAGGAAAGAGACGGTTCCCGTTCTGTCGGCTCCGCCCGTGCAGTGCAGATAGACGGGATATCTCGAAGGATCTGAAAGGGCGGAAAAAACCTTTCTGTACCCCTCCGCGTCCGTAAAGGCGGAAAGATATCCTCCTACGTTGTAATATTCAAGCGTCGCGCCGGGAATGGGGCTTTCGGTCAGACCGAGATTTTCGGTTGCATTGCGCAGATCGAAATCCGTTTTGATACCGAGCGCTCCGCTCATATACGCTTTGCCGCTTTCGTTCAGCGCTACCTGACGGTAGGCGGGATCGGTACTGTCGGACAAGGCTCCGCCGCGGAAAAATAAATTCTGAAGCGTTCTTTCACCGCTTTCCGTCGTATACCCGCCGAGGTCTCTCACATTGTAGATACCCCCGACGTTCATAATGCGCGGTCCGATATCCGTCGTCTCGAAAACCGTCTCCCCGCTCGCCATAATTTCTTCCCCGCAAAGTGCCGTCACGCGAACATAATACTTCGCGGCTTTCAGCAGATTATACAGGTTGAGCCTGGTCTTATACGCCTCCGTTCCCACTTCGATCGCGTCCGAAAAATCGTTGTTGATCGAATATTCTACCCTTATCGCGGTCGCGCCTTTATACTTCCCGTTCCATTCCACGGTCACGGGCATATAGGCGTTGTCGGTCAGACAATAATAGTCCGCAAGAAGGGCGCCTTTGCCTGCCGTCAGATATCCGGTTACGTTTGAGATATACGAAAACACGACTCCGGTCGGAGACGTCACTTCCAGCACCGGATTCTCCTCTTTTTCCTGTTCGGAAGAACTTTCGGAAACGTTTTCTTTCTCATCCGTTTCGGACGGTAGCGTGCTTTCGGAGATCTTCCCGGATTCTTCGGACGAATCCGTTTTCTGCCCGCATCCCGCGGAAAAAGCGGCGATTGCCGCTCCGACGAAAAGACACAGGAGAGCGATCGTAAGTTTTCTCATGGTTTCTCCTCCATGGTGTTTTGCATTTTTCCTCCTTCCGCCCACGGCGCATAGACACGCCGGGGCGGTCATAGGAAGAAGTCGTTTTGCGGTCGGCAGGGTCTTCCGTACCGATCCTGTCTTTTTCTTTGCGGGAAATCCTTCCGATTTCCCGATTTTAATCCTTTTTATTCTTCTTTTTCTTCAGGAGATACGCCGCCGCAAGCGCGAGCAGAGAGACGCCGACGATCTCCGATGAAGAAACCTCTCCGCGACATCCGCCGCCCGAAGAAGTCTGTTCGGAGACGGAAGAATTTTCGTTTTCGGAAGACGATTCGGAAGAATTTTCGTTTTCGGAAGACGATTCGGGCTCCGTCTTTTCAAAGACGGCGTAGACCGAAAGGTCGGAACCGATCGCGCTGTCGAAGTCAAACGCGTTCCCGCCGTCGGCAGCAGTAAACCATCCTTTAAAGAGGAATCCCTCTTTCTCGGGCGGTTCGGGCATGGCGACACATTCGCCTTCATAAACCTTCTGCGTCTGATAGACAGCGTCTCCGACGAAGAAAGTCACCGTATAGACGGAAAGTTTTTCAAATTCTTTCTCGCCCAGAGTGATCGTTCCTTCGCCGTAAAAGGCGGTGCGGACGGTTTCTCCCTCCGCGTATTCCAGAACGTTTTCGGCAAGCAGATAATATGTGAATTGCACGGCTTCGCCTTCGGCGGGAAGATAGACGCCGACGCGGTCTTCCTTCAGTTCGACGGCGTCGCCGTCCGCGCTGCGGTATTTCCCGTAGAATCCGGCGTACGCGTCTTCCGAGATCTCGTTGCGGACGAACGCCGCGTAGAGCGACGTATATTCCGTGCTAACGGTTACAACCGCTTCTCCGTTTTCATTCGTCCATCCTTTGAAGAGATAGCCGTCGGGGGCTTCCACAGTCTTTCCGATGGTTTCGCCTTCCACGAGCGTTTCTCTTGCCGTCTCATTTCCGTTCACAAAGAAGGCGACTTCCACATAGGCGAATTTAGTGAATACCGATCCGTCCGTGAGATCGATCGTTTCGTAACGACAATCCTTTCCGGCGAAGATCCTGCCGTCCGACCCGATTTTCACGATATCGTATACGGTATCGGTATAACCGACGAAGTCGATTCCGTCTCCGTTCACTTCGATCTTTCTGCCGTCTTCGGTTTTATAAACGCCGTACAGAGAATCTTCCGCCGTGAGTTCTGTCCAATAGCCGGTAAGGAGCAATCTCGCGAAGTCTGTGAAGATCTGCCCCTCCGCCCCACCGACGGAATTCGTCCTTCTGATGCGGAAAGAGGAAATATATCCGTTTTCGTCGGCGAGATCCGACGCGTCGAGCAGGACGGATACTTTCGTGTTGTCGGCTCCCGTAACGATCTCGCAGACGGGGGAAGCGAAGACGTCGTCCGAAGAAGCGTAGAAACCCGTCGTCGTCAGATTGTCCGCCGTCGTATTTCCAATCACGAGGCAAAGTTCGATCTGCGAGAAGAGATCCGCTTTATAGTATCCGTCGAGAAGAACGGTCGCGACGTCGTCGTTGCCGACGCCGGACGTGCAAGCCATCTTAGTAGAGCCGTTTCCGAACAAGCCGAACAGATCGTCGTTTTCATACGTCGCTTCTGTGTTCCCGACGAACAGTTTTGCCTGATTTCCGTCGAAATCGAGAGTGAGGTTGGATCCGACGCTCTCGACGTAACGTTTGACGCGGAGCACGACGCAGTCGGCGAAATACTGCGATTCAGTCGCGTCCTGCGATTTCCGTATCACGAAGGAACCTACGTATCCGTTTTCATCCGAAATTTTTTCGGGATCGATCGTCAGGACGACGAGTTCGTTGGACGCGACGGATTCCACTTGGCAGACGGGGGTCGTAAACGCCTTGTCGTATGTGGAATAAACCGTCGTCGTGATCGTCTTGGTCGTGTCGTTGTTACCCACGCGGAGTGTCATCTCTACGCTTTCGAGATTTTCCGCCTTGTATTTTTTATCGAGGCGGACGTTGATCGTCTCTCCGTTGCCGATGGCGACGTAGCCGAGTTGCAGGGAATCGTCGCCGAACAGACCGAAGGAATTGCCTGCTATATATTCTGATTCCTGACCTCTCGCAAACATACGGACCTGATCGCCGTCGACGTCCAGGTTCACGTCTTTGTCCTGACGCGCGTCGATCGTCTCTCTCGTGTCGATCACCAGTTCGACGTAATCGACGTAATAACCAAGCTCAACGGACCCGTCAGTCGCCGTCGGGCGAATGAAGAATCCGCCGATATATCCGTTCTCGTCGGCGAGGGTCGACGCGTCGAGAGTGAGAAGGGTTATGGAATAACCGTTTTCCTGCGAGGCGGAACCTGCGGATACCGTGCACGATGGATCGCTCAGTGCGTAACCCGTCGTTTTGACCTTCAGTCCGTTTCCGTTGGTGGCACAATATCTCAGGACGACTGATTCGAAGTTTGCCGCCTTGTATTTTTTGGCGAATCTGATCGTCAGAATGTCTCCGCTGATCACTTTATCGCATACGATCAGTTTCGTGCTGCCGTTGCCGAACTTCATACCGCCCGCATTATCGTCGTGGATCCCGGTCTGGACGTTCCCCTTCACCTGCATCGTCAAGTCGGTTCCGTTCGCGTCGATCACGACATTTCTCTCGGGCATTGCGTCTTCATAGGAAAACGCAACCAGCTCTACGGAATCGAAATAATAGCGGATAGAGGAAGTCGCCCCGGTCGCGCGGATGACGAAACCCTGAATGTACCCATTCTCATCTGCGATTTTTCCCGGATCGAGAGTCAGCGTCGTCGGCGTATAGTTTCCGCTCTGAACGGAGCTTCCTCCTCCGTTTTCGAACGCCGCGTCGGTCAGGGAATATCCCGTCGTCGTCACGTTCGAACCGCCTGACCCGCAATAGACCAGTCTCACTTCCCTTATGAAAGAGGCTTTATACTTTCGGTCGAGTATGACGGACAGATAGTCTCCGTTCGAGAGCATGAAAGAATTCGGACTGCGGATGGCCTTCGTGCTGCCGTTTCCGAAGGCAATTCCTTCGTTATCGTTTTTGATCGCGCTCGTATCCTTCAGAACCTCGCCGTTCTTTTCCAGCCAGACGTGTTCCAGATCGGCGTCGAGCAGGACGCTCTCGCGGATCTCCATCTCTTCCGTTTCCCCATACGCACGTGCGGTGAGGCGAAAGATGCCGATTGCCGAAAACAAGAGACTCAATGCCGCCAGAAAGGCGACGGTCAATGTTTTCACTCTGTTGATTCTTTTCTCCATATTTATTCTCCTTATCTTTATTATGCGGCGGGCTTGCGTCCGTCCCGCTTTTTCCCGAAATTGCGCTACGCAGGCAGCCTGTCAGAGTTCGCTGACGGAAACGAGATTCCTGTACACGTTGAAATACAGGGTCGGTTTTTCGCCGTACGGAAGGATCTCACATTCGAGTTCCTCGATGCGTTCGGTTTTCCCTTCGACGTAATCCTTAAGTCTGTCCCGACAAGACGAAAGCCTAAGCCGAAGACCCCCGATACGTGCCTCGTGCACTTCGAAGCCGAAAGGTTCGTTCTCAATGAACCATAGCCTTTTAAATTGTCCGTAAAAGCGGTCCAGGCGTACGACTATCTCGTCCAGTTCGCCGACGAGAGGCGTCAGAGCGGCTCTCTCTCCGCTTGCGTACCGTTTGCGTACGCGGACTCCAAAGTCGTATTTCAGTTCGAGTACCGAGCACAGGGAAGAGATGAAATCGAACAGATAGCGGTATTCCCCCGCTTTCTTCCCCGCCTCGTCTACGGCTTTTGCGTATTCCCCGTAAGGGATCCTGCCCTCCTGTCCGACGAGATCGTCCAGAATACCGAGAAAAGGATCGCAATAGAGAAGCGCCTTGCAGGGTGTTTCGAGATCTTCGTGTTTCACGGGAAGAAGATTGGGCAGATCCAACGCCGTGAACGCCTCGAACGGAATGCCGAAAAGTTGTTCAAAGCCCCGCGTGATTTCCTCCTCGTCTTCTACGCCATCGGCGTAACGGCTGACGGCATACAGAGAGGGAAGCAGGGCGAAAAAGGAACATTCCTTGCCGTTGTCTCCCCACATCGTGATGAGAACGTTTTCCACCCGATTGCGCTTTGCCGCCGTCAGCGCGGCTTTCATAGATCTCATCGTATAGCCGTTAAACGGGGCGAATCCTCCCCAGCACCATGCTCCGCCGGCGAACCATGATTCCCTGTTGAACGCCTTATGGGAGGACATCATGGCGTCGTAATCGTCGATTTCAGTATGATAATAATCCCAATATACGGGGCTGACGTTCCCGGGTACTCTTGCGATCACCAAAGGGGAAAGTTTTACTCCTTTATCGTAATATTTTCCGTTGTTTCCGAGTTTGAAGAGCATATCGCTCCAGGCGTGTGCGTTAAAGCCGTATTTCTCGGCTATCTCCGCGACCCTTTCCAGGTGATAGAGGATCAGGTCGTATCGGTCCCGATAGCCGTTTTTATCGAGATATTGTCCGAGCCCCGCCATATGCGCTTCGTCCATGCCGATGTTGACGAGGTTCGAGGAAAATGCCTCCCTCAGCGTGGCGAACATTTTATCTATGAGGGCGTAGGTCTTCTCGTCGCCGATCATCAGAATATCGCCCACGTCCACGATATCGGCGTAATGCGGAAGTTTTACCAGGTTGGTGAAATGCGCCAGCGTCTGGATCGCGGGGACGAGTTCGACGTTTTTCCCGCGGGCGTACGCGTCGAGTTCTTGCAGCGTCTTCTTGGAATATCCGCCGCGCAAATATCCGAAATAAGGTTCGCTTTCGATACGGAAGGTATCTTCCAGATACAGTTCGAGCACATTATATCCCATAGCGGAAATATCGTCGATGAATTTTTTGATTTGTCCCGGCTTCATCACGGCGTTGCGCGAACAGTCGATCATCACGCCGAAGCGTTTAAAATTTTTCATAGCGTTTGTTTCTCTTTTCAAAGAATAGGTAGATAAGACGGTTCAGCCTTTGATTCCGCCGACGGAGATGTTCTCCATGATCTTTTTGCTGAACGCCGCAAAGAATATCAGCATGGGAACTATCACGACCGTCGCTCCCGCAAATATCTTCGGCCAATCGGAAGTCTTTTGAAATTTCACAACCAGCATCTGCAACCCAACGGCGACGGTCGGTTTCGAGCGCAGAAAGAGATATTGAGAAAAATAGTCGTTCCACGCGCTGATGAAGGAGATCAGGAAGAACGCGAGCACTCCCCCGAGCACCTGCGGCAGCATAATCTGAAAGAACACCCTGCAGTGCCCTGCGCCGTCGATGAAAGCCGATTCGGCATACGTCCAGGAAACCGAACGGAAATAGGAGTACAGGTAGAGAAACACCCCTCCGAAGCCTCCTTGCATCAGAAACATTCCGAGAAACCGATTCAATAGTCCGGTCTTATACAGGAGATTGTAAGTTGCCGAAAGAGAACCCGTCGTCGGGATCATCATGCACACAACTACCATCAAATAAATAAAACCGCTTCCCTTGAAAGGGTATTTGGCGATGACGTAAGAAGTCATGCAGGAGAGCATAATCCCGATAGTGGTTCCGACCCCGACAAGAATCAGGCTGTTGCGGAACATACCGAGCAGGTTCGTTCTCTGGAATTCCGTTTCGAATACCGTCCGGTAATTTTCAAGAGTAAATTCTTTCGGAAACGACCATATATTCTCAAAGAACTCCCTGGAGGTTTTGAAACTGTTGTAAAACATCATCAGAAAAGGAAACACCAACGAGATCGCGTACAAAAGGAATACGACGAAGACGATTGAAAGGGTAATCCGTTCGTTTTTCGGTCTGCGCATCATCTCGTCTCTCCTTTTTTCACGATAGCGACACCCGCGGCAAGAAGAGCGAGTACGCTCCACGCGGAGGATACCGACGAGCGGCACCCCGTCCCTTCGGCGGGTTCGGGTTCTTCCGTCTTCACGTTCACGACGACGCAGAGTTCCTCTCCGTACTGATTGCGGATATAGAAGTTACGGCTTCCGTCGGGAAATTTCCGGAGAAATTCTTTTTTGATGACGACGACATTCGCGTCGGCGTCGACCACGTAATCATCTTCGGTGATTCTGGAACCGATGACTTCGAATTCGTATCTGCCAACCCCGATGGAAAAAGATACGTCTTCGGGCGCGGCTTTATTGAAGGAGACGCGGTCGCTCCCGTTGATTTTCAGATCGGGATAATTGGCGGGGTCGTACAGTTCGTCGAGATTTTCCACACGAACGTTATCGACTGAAAAATTCGTCCAGTTTGTGGAAGAAAACGACATATAGCCCGCCGTTTCGGTATCGTCGAGGGAGACAAGAGTCCGCCATTGCGTATCGTCGTCCGCCCAGAGTTTGTATTCGAGGGTAACCGTTCTGTCTTTCGCCGTAATGCGCACGGAAAGCGGGGCGTC
This sequence comes from uncultured Clostridia bacterium, assembly GCA_945917475.1. Classification (GTDB taxonomy): domain Bacteria; phylum Bacillota; class Clostridia; order Christensenellales; family Borkfalkiaceae; genus UBA1259. The sequence continues at coordinate 14,599 of CAMEHL010000001.1, forward strand.
GACGGGAGCGTTCACCGTTGCGACGGCGGAACCGTCGAAAGCGGGAATCTGCCAGCCCGTCACCGTAAATTCCGAACGGGCGGGGTCCTCCGTTTTTCTCCTCGTCATCAGGAGAGTCTGCACGGAAGACGCGGCAAAACTGCTGTTGAGAGATCCCTTGCGGAAAGAAAAACCGATCCACGGCGCGGCGGGAGTATAAATGCGTACCCCGTCGCTCTCCGTGTACGTCGCTTCATCCTGAAAACTCATGAGATCGAAAGAGAATCTCCAATCGCCATAGGAATACTTCGGACCGAAAGAAGATCCGTCGCCCGTGCGGTCGAATTTCATCACGCCGTCTTCGAATTTCACGCCTGATTCCGCCGTATAACGCGGCTGATCCTTCGCCTCTTCGGGAACGAGGTCGTTCGACAACCGAACGGCGCCGTCTGTCGAAACGTTCCATTTCCCGACGTCCGGCATACCTCCGTCGAAATCGGCAGTCATCGTCCTGCCCGCATATTCGGCGTAAGAGTACGCGTTAATCTTCAGATCGTCGATATAGAAACTCGTCGGATTCTCCGTGAAATTACCGATGGACAGATATCCCGCAACGTCTTCAAGCCCGATCTCCGCCGTGACGGAACTTCCTCCGACAGACGTGCGGAAAAGAAATCCGCCGGGCGCTTTTTCCACGGCGAAGCAGATTTCCCGCGCTTTCTCAGCGACAAGTTGTTCCGCCGTTTTGCTCGCGGCAAGTTCTCCTCCGACGTAAATTTCAATCTGCGTTTTACCCTCTTTCAGAGCGAATCCCGCCGTCACTCCCCTTCCGGTGTCGTAACGACCGACCTGACTGCCGCCGAAAAACGCACCGATGAGATTTCCCTGAGAAAGCGCGGGCAGACAAACCGTGAAAGAGACGTCGAGAAGGGTCCCTCCGACGTTTCCGTCGGGCGAGATCTCTTTCCTCAGTCCGATCAGGTCGTTGGCGTCCGCGTCCGTAAAGGAGACGTCCGATATTTCGGAAAAACCGACGGATTTCGCGCTGAGCCCGTAAGCGCAAAGACCTTCGGACAAAGTCCGATCTTCGAAGTCGGCTTCGGCAATGACCGATTTTATTTCCATTCCCGTAGAGGAGATTTTGGAAAACCTCACGTTGTCGAGAGTAACGCTTCCGCCTTCGTTGACGCCAACGTCCTCGACGTTGATGCCGACGTAACCGTCTCCGATGCGGAATTGAGAGGAGAAACCGCCGGCGATCGCCTGCGCAACGCCGTTTGCCGTCACGCGGAACTTCCGCACGTCCTCCCCTTCGAAATTGTATAGACCGTCTTCGCAGACGGGCAGAAGACGGACGTCGATCGCCGTCTGCTCACCCGTCGCGTCCGAACGGAAGATTTGTCTGACACGATACGCTTTTTCGGATAAATCGACGCTTCCCGCAGGCGATTTCCGCCATTCGCCGCCGATATATTCCTCCGCGAATTTTGCGTCCCCTCCCGCGCTCTCGAAAGTGAACGTACGGGAAGACGGACCGGCATAATAACCGAAAGTGTTCGCGTAGGCGTAGTTGCATTCCCACGCCGAGGAGTCCGAAAAAGTAACCCCCTGCATGACGCCGAAATGAACGGTTGAGGAGGAGACGCCCGAAACGTCGAATTCCGCCATCAGATCCTCATCCGCCGCAAACGTAACGGGAGAGATCGTGGCGACGGCGTTTACGTTATTGCCCGCCGTCTCGTAACCGGAGAGACAAAGGGCAACGCCGCTTCCTCCGCGGTAAGTGATCCCGTCGCCCGTTACCACCCAGTCTCCTCCCGTCAGGGTAGTCGACGTGACGGCGTCGTCAACGATAACTTTTTTATCGCTCGCGGCAAACGCGGAAAAGTTTCCGTTGGAGACGAAAAGAAAGATTCCGGCAGCGAGAAGCGCCGCGCCCGTTTTCAAGATATGGTTTCTCATCTTTTTTCCTCCGTTTTCAGTATTCGACCGCAGGTACGAATTTATCGATAACGAACTTCGCGGCAAGGATAAGCGGCGTGCCGACGATCGCCGCGCACCAGCCGATCGTAGCGGATTCGTTCAGTTTGCCGGAAGAGACCCTGTCCGAGATCAGGTAGCCGATCGTATATCCCTCGCCCGAAGGTCCTCCGTTCGTCAGGAGCATTGAAGGGAGAAAATAGGTAAAGGAAACGGCGATCCCCATCATGAACATCGTCGAAACGGTAGACATGCTTAGAGGAACGACAATCTGAAGAAATTCGTGAGTCATATTGATACCGTCTATTTTCCCTGCTTCCATGACCTCGGGCGGGATCCTTGAGATCGCGCTCGTCAGCATGAGTACGTTATAGCCGATACCCGACCAAAGGGAATAGAGCAGAACCATCGGAAAGACGGTGGAAGAGTCTCCGAACCACCCGTTTTCCGGGATGAGATTCCCAAGTCCGATTCCTTTCAGCATTCTGTTCACGGGACCGTAATTGGTACTGAACAGGAAGGAAAAAACCATACACAGCGCAACGGGCATAATGATGGAAGGCAGATAATAGATAATGCGGAAAGCCTTTTCTCCCCATATTTTTTTATAGAAATAATAAGCGCACAGGAGAGAAACGGGCAGCAGAACGAAGGTATTCCATAAAAAGATATACAAACTGTTCCGTATGCCGTAGCGGTATTGCGGATGAGAATCCGGGCTGAAAAACGCTTTGAGAACGTTTTCAAAATTCATGAATCCCACGTAGACGTAATCCCCTTGCTCGTAACTGTACGTCTGAAAAGCAAGTTTGAGGGAATCGGCGTTCACGTAAACGAAAAACACCAGCCAGTTGAGCACGGGATACGCGAGAAAGGCGATGATGAACGCCGTTCTTTTGCGCCTCGCGCTGTTTATATTTCTTTTTTTTGGCAAAACGCCTTTCTGATTATCCATTTCAGTTATCCTTTTATCGGTATGACGAAGACCGCGTCGCCGGGATCGAGTGTCTTCGTGAAGGAGCCTCGATCGAGCGTGACGACGGAGGACTCGCCTCTGTACCACACGATCGCCCGATCCGCGTCGTTGAACGTCACCGTGAAAGCGTTGACTTCGTCGAGGTTCCCGGGATTGTTGTAGTTCATCATATAAAACCCGTCGTAACCGCTTCCGTCGCGGAAGACGCCGACGGATAGATCTTTGCTGCTTGTAAGCGAGGAAATGCGCGGATGACTCTCCATCGGTCGGCGTACCTGACGGAAAGATGTGCTGATCTTGTTTCCGTTATCCGTCCCGTTGCTCAGCATGATTCCCTGCCAGTCGAAGGAAAGAAGAACGTGATCGAAAGCGAGAACTTCGCGATTTACCGTACGGCAGTCCTTCCACAATTCGGTCACCGTGCCATCTCGCATGATCATCGCATGCATGTTTTCCGTCTGGATGACGGAATCGTACGGCTGCCAGTAGCAGAAATGGTTGATGCCGTCCGCCCCGAACATCAGCGCCGCGTTGGTCATAAATCGCAGATCCTGAATATTCGGCTGTTTGATAGAAGAGTTGAATCCCATCGAACCGATAAAGGCGAAGAAGGGGACGTCGTATAATTTCGCGTTTTCGGCGTAAAGTTCGTAATCGGCGAGCAAGCCCGTGTACAGGACGGGTTTCGCCGTGCTTCCCTTCAGAGGATAGTAGTCGACGGACAGCAGATCGGGGGAAACCCGGTCGATAAAATTCTGCAGATAATATTCGTAACCCGAGGTCGTTCCGAGGCTTCCCGAAGACGCGTAGGATGGAAACAGGTTTACGAAGAAGTATTTATCCGGAAAGGCTTTGACGTACGTCTTCTTCAGCGCGCCGATCGCGTCGAAGCGGTCGACGCTCGGTTCATCGTAAACGTGATGCCCTAAAAACGCGGGGTGTTCGTTGTAAGAGGCGGTTATGCGGAGCAGATCTTCCGCCGTCGTGTTGGGGTCATACGTCTCGGGACGCACGTCGTAATCCATGACAAGCAGGCGAATCCCCGCCGCATCGGCGTAATCCAGAGCCTTGAAAAAAGCCTCCTGATCTCTGTTTTTTTCTTCATAGACGCATATTCCGACGTTGATGCCGCAATCCGCCATCTCCAGATATCTTTCCTCCGTCTGAAAATCGTACGTCGGATCGTCGACGGAAGTCGTCTGTCTCGGCGGCGGAGGATTCCATCCGCCGATCCACATGACTCTTTCCGTCTTGTAAGCGGAATAATCGGGCATTCCCGAAGGAACGACATATCCGCCGCCCTCTCCTTTATTTTCGCAGGAAGCAAAGAGCAACGTTCCGACGAGCACGAGGGACAATAATCTCTTTTTCATGATTTCCTCCGTCCGTTATATCTGTTTCTGCCAACTGCTCCAATCTTTCTGAACCTGTTCGTAATCGTAACGTACGATCTGTTCGGCGGTCTGCCCTTCCGTCACCATCTGCGTCACCATTTTCGTCTGCCAGAAAGACGCCAGCCCCGAATAAATGAACGGAGAACTGCCCTCGGAGTAGAAAATATTTTTCTCCGAACGAAGCGCGAGTACCGATCTGCTCCATTCGGTCATGTCGTCCGATACCGCTTTCGAGTAGTCGACTTTAAATGCGCTCGTCGTGTTGGTCGTACGGAAAAGGTCGAGCAAACCCTCTTCGCTGAAAATAAACGAGACGAACTTCTTTGCAGCGTCCTTATTCTGTGCGGCGGCAGGAATGATCAACCATTCGTCCACATGCCCGTAAAGATTATCGGACTCCTTGCTTCCCTCGATCGACGGAGGAGCGATCAACGCCATCTCAAACCCTTCCGGCATATTGCTCGCGATTTCCGTTTCCAGCCAGGATGCGTTGGGAAGCATCACCGCCTGCCCGGCCGCAAACATCATCTGCGAGTCTGTCAGGTTGAGCCCGATGACGCCCGGCGCACAGTTTTTCGGCGTGCCGTTTCCTCCGATCAGCGTCAGCAGGGCGTCGACCGCCTTTATTCTCGCTTCAGTGTAATAGACTTCGGGACTTTCCATCTGCTTGAACGTGGAAATTTCGGAGATCCCCCCGTAATTAGCCCACCAGGTATTCATGATATAATTCCAATAATATTGAGCGTTCACGCCCGACCAGACGAAGGGATATACGTCGTTGCCGCCGTCTGCGTCGTGATTTTCGGGCAGAGCGTTGATTTTATCGACGATATCGAGCATATCGGTCATGGTTTTGGGGAGATCCCAACCGTGCTCGTCGAAAAAGCCCTTGTTTACCGCGATCCCCGTCATATATTCGGAGAAAGGAATGGCGTAATACTCGTTTTTGAAAAGAAGATTATCGGCGATTTCATCGTTGAGCGCTTCTTCCATTGTCATCGAAGAATTAAATTCCGACCGGTATACATCTCCCAACGGCTCGAGCCAGCCTTTGGAGGCAAACAGTCTCCACGTCATGGGCGAAGTGATGATGTCGGGGGTTATGCCCGTCATGAGGGTGTTTTCCAACGCCATTCCGTAAGCGGGGTCTCCCTCGAGAATCAATTCCACCTTTTCGTTCGGGTGCGCCGCGTTGTAAAGCGCTTCCCACGATTTCCAGTGCGAATCGAGAAAAGCTCCTTCGTAATATCCCACGTAAATCTGTTCGACGCCGTTACTTCCCTTGTTTGCGTTTGACCCGCAACCCGCACTCAGCGCAAGGACGGCAGCCAAAGCCGTGGGTAAAAACCTCTTTACCCTGTTCATTCTCTTCATATTGCCTCCTTCGGCGGCTTTTTATCCGCTCTATCTCTTTTTCTTTTTAAAAATTAACTTGGTTAGTTTATTGCGTAGAATAACGTTTGACAAAAACTAACATAATTATAATATCACAGATCAGAGGCGTTGTCAATATTTTTCCGAAAAATTTTTTTCCGAAAAAAAACATAAAAAAACGCAGATAAAATCTGCGTTTTTGAATATTTTACACAAAGATGTCACTGTTTTTTGTTGAGAATTTCCTCAAAAGCGGATAGTCCGACCGAGACCGCTCCGTTGTAAACCTCATCTCTCTTTCTGAGAAAAGAGACCTCGATTTTCGAGCACGTCGGGCTATGCGAAAACAATCGGTTGAGTTTTCCGGCAACGAACGGTTCCAGACGGACGAACTCACCCGCAAACATAATGTGAGAGATGTCGAGAAGTTCAGTGACGCTCCATAAAAATCTGCCGAGAACGCCTACGGCTTCATCCAGACAGGACAAAGCCGTTTCATCCTTCCGTCCGCAGGCGGCAATGAAATCCTCTTTCGCCTCTTCATAACGGACTTCGGGTTTTCCCGCGCAGCGGCGGTAGCGATCCGCAACGCTTTTCACCGAAAGAAGAGTGGAAAAAATCTCGCTCCGGTCGTTCGGAAAGAAATCGGTCGCGGTCATAGGATTCATACCGAACAACCCGAACTCGCCCGCCATTCCGTGTTCGCCTGCAAAGATATGCTTTTCGCAGACGATTCCGCCTCCGACGCCTTCGTCGATATACAGATAAAGAAAACTGTCGGGAGACGACGCGTCGCACGTCGCCGCCTGCACTGCCGTGAACATATCGTTTTTCATGATAACGGGCGAACCGATTTTTCCCGAAAGAGTTTCCGAAAAATTCTCCCCGTAAAATTCCGCAAATTTCCCGGCGAACACGAAACGGTCCGTCTTGCAGTCGTATTTCCCGGCGAATACGAAAACTGTGTGTTTCGGTCGTAACGCAACCTTTTTCATGTCTTCGACGGCGGCATCCAATATTTCTCTTTTGACGACGTAACCCGTCTGGTACTCTTTCTTGTAAACGACGTTTCCGACGAAGTCGTTGACGGTGACGGTCATGACATCACTGTGCGCGAGAATGACCGCAAAATATCCGAACGCGGGATTCGGCGTAATAATTTCTGCCTTTCTTCCCGCGGTGGAAGACGGCAGGCGGTTACGCAGAACCAGCCCGGCCTCGGTCATCGCCGAAACGATTTTGAATATCGCGGCGTTGGAAAGCCCCATGATGTTTTCCAGTTCGGCAAAGGTTTTCCCTCCGCCGCGTATCGCCCGCAACACGGATTTCATGTTTGAAATACGGATATATTCTTGTCTTCTGCCAGGTTTCATCTTTTGACCGCCCCCGCCGTTGAAATAAAAACACTTTTTTCCATGATATCATAATTCCGGATAAAATGTCAAAAAAATCGACGCGTCCCCGGTTTATTTAGAAAAAACTTTCTCTTTCTTTCCCGAGACGCGGCAGGCAAAATCGGATTCGGACAAAAAGAAACTCCGTTTCACGGACCGTCTTCTTCCCTTAAACCGGGTGCATTGTCAAACTAAGTGCAACACTTTTTAAGGTTTTCTTCAAAAAGATATTGTGGAGTTTGGCAGTGCAAAACCTTTTTGGGACTGGCGTTAATTAACGCCGGATCAAACTGTAGACAAAAGGAAGTCGTATTGACGAAGCACCTGCAAATATGGTAAAATATAAACCGTACCCTCTTTGGCGGAGCAAAGAGCAGTATTAAACATTCTTATATCTATTTCTTCTAAAATTGCCGTTGAAGAAAAGGCTTTATGCTTAATAGAAGCACAACTTAAATATCTGCTTATCCTTTGCAAACTTATTGTGTTTTTAGTATAATAACCTTTCCTTTAAAAAACTGAATTTATCCTTCAATAAAGTAAATTGCCCCAGGTGCAAGATAAACCCAACTTTGTTCTGTTGGAATTTCTCTTTCAAAAACAAATCCATATTTTTTCAGTAAGTCTATATAGTTTTACACTCTCTTTTTTTGATGCTGGCACGGCTATTTGTATTGACTTTGCAAGTGATTGATAATTGCTTATAAGCGCATACACATTATCGCCATTTTTCGCAGCAAGAACGTGCGCGTCAAACATATCCGTTATTACTTCAACTTGGTCTTTTGATTTGAACAGTTTTGCGAACGCATTATAAACGTGCGCAACGGGCGTATATTCTTTTGTTCGCGCCGTCCAGAACGCATTATAAGAACCGGTAGTATTCAAGCAATAGGAGTTTACTTATGAGAGAGTTTCACAATCACGGTTACGGAATAGTTCATTTCAAAACCAAAGAAGACATAAAAAATGACGGTTATGATCCCGAACGTGATCCACGTTTCAGAAAGATAACCGCCATAGAAAGGCGTGAAATTTTTATAAATTTAGTTAAAATAAGCAACGGCAAACCCATACGGTTAAGCAAAGTTGCCTACTATTTGGGAGTAACAAAAAGAACAATGCAGGGTTTAGTAAGACAACTTGTTAAAGAAAACATTATTTCCGTTACTCCACGTTTTGGTAAAACGGGAAAGCAAAAGGCTAATCTCTACACCTATTTAGGCGAAGATAAAGAAGTTTCTCCCGGCTCTCTCACGATTGAAGATATTTTTGACGGCGACAACAAAGCAGGTTTTCGTGACTGGGATTGGTGGTATTACAAGTTTATTCCCGGTTTATATGAAAAGGATTTTACCAAAGAAACGGCTTACATACAATATATGTGCTTACTGAACGACAAAAAGCGAATCCAAAAACTCCGAGAAGCGTTTAGGAATAGAAAATAAAAGAGCAAACAACTTGCTCTTTTTATTTATATCTTATAACTTAAATTTTTCATTCCCTTTGTCAATTTCAAAAAGTTTTTCATATATTTTATCAAACAATTCTTGCTCGGTAAACGCATCTAAAATATAGGCTCCACCTAAAAAAGACACGTACTTTAATATATCATGTAATATATCTCTGTTATAATTTCCGCCATCTTCAGTAAACTTTTTTAATGCCTTTAATAAAGCCAACCTGATTGTCTTTGAATTTGCATATCCTCTAAATATCATTTGAGTTATTATATTAATATCGTTAAAACAAAATCTTGTCAGCTCATATTGAAAAAACTATTGATATAATCGTCATTAAAACTATAGTTAGCCGTAGGATCGGTTAAAATAGGATAAGGATATAATTTACTTTTTATATGCATGAATTTTTACCCCCATTGTAGAATATTCTTTATCTTCTATAATAAAATCGATTACATTTGTTATCCCATATTGTAATTGAAAAAAACTAATAGTATTTTTTACAACAGTTAAAGAAGAATCAACAGCAGAAACAATATTTAATGGCATAGTCTCGTTATTTGTTTCTGATATTTTTTCTATCTCGATATATGCTTTGTCAAATGATTCATTTGGAGTAAATACAACCCGATAGCGATTTTCTTTTTTATTTATACATATTATTCTTATATTTTTCGCTTTTACAAGTATATCTTTTTCTATAGAATCTGTCCCACCGTCATTTCCTACCGAAGTAGTCTCTCTTTCTCCCACTCCATGTTTTTTATGCCCTTGATGTTCAATTGCTTCAAATTCTTCACCTTGACCTACAGAACCCTCCGTTTCAGTCGTACTTAGAATATCTTCACCTATTTCTTCGGTTTCGGAATTGTACCGATTAAATCGCGCTAAAATTTCAATAAAATCGTTTCGTAGGGTTTTAGACTTATAACGCTATCGGCTTTAACGGGTTGAAAATCTTTTTCTTCGGAAATTATATTCGCCTGCTTTATTTCCTTAATTCCGTTTATTTCGACCGTGTTCGTCTCTTCGCAATTATTCGTAATAAGTAACGCTCCCGACTTTCCGTTATAAGCGCAAACGGAAAATACGGGTTTTTTATTGTTATCCGAATAAACTTCTTCACCTATCTTGTAAAGTTCGTTAAACGCCACGAACGAGTAATACGCCTTAAACAACTTTTTCTCTATCGGCAAATCCAAATGCGCGTAAAGAGGGTTGAACAGACCGCAATACACCGAATCTATCTTCCCGTCGTAATACATGAGCATATCAAGCGAAGTATCCTGCAATACCAACATATTAGCAAGGATATTAGACGAATCCGCAAGCGTTCCCCTGCTCATTATCCCGGGATTCCACTCGTTGAGATAGTGTTCCGTTTTCGTATAGCCGAATTTATCGAGAGTTTTCCTGCAAAACTCCGCATACTTGATATTTCTCTCAACCGCAGAGTAACTGTGCCACGAGAAAAAGTCAAGGGGTGCTTTATGCTTTTCGTCCGAAATATACTTTAAGAAGTTTTCAAAATAATCTATAAAGTACTGCGTTCTCGAAGAAACCTTCGCCGAAACCTCCGATTTCTCGTTGAAAATCGCATAAAACCCGCAACTCGCATACCCGCCGAATTTAAGCGACGGGAATCTTTCTTTTAAGTAACTTGCGGAAACGCGGTATAATTCGTAAAATTGTTCGGGCGTTCCCTTCCACATCTGATTGTCTTCGATTTCCTGAAAATTTTCCGGTTCGTTCCATATTTCCCAGTATTCGATATTATAGTGAAAGCCGTTTGCCCAACCGTCGTTATAGTGTTTTATAACGTGTTCACAAATTTTCGCCCACTTCAAATTGTCTTTCGGCGGATAGATATAATACGGCTTTACGCATTGATAGTTTTCGATAGAAGTGCCGAGCCTGTAAAGGGGTTTTAGATTATACTTTGCCATTTCGGAAAAAAGCGCGTCCGTCATTGCAAAGTCGTAGGATTTTTCGTCGTTTTCGTCCGCGGTAAAATCGGGAAATATCTTTGGAATATCGACCATTTTATCCGCCCCCCTATACACGAAGGTATCGTGCATACGGCATAGCGGCACACCCGCGTCGGATAGTGCCTTATATAAATCGTCGGCATAAAAGGCGGGAACGTTGTTTATGCAGTGCATAGGTTTTATTTTGCCTGTTTTTTCGTTTAAGTTTACGTTAACGGAATATTTCATTTATTACTCCTTTTATCAATCTTATTTTTTATCCCGAAAAATTTAAATGATATTGACCGAAACGTTGGTTTTCCAGTCGTTAAAAACGGGTATTTCTCCGCTCTCTTCTTTTCCCGTTTCTATATTCAGTATCTTTTCCTTTAATTCGGGTATTTCTTTTATATTGCCCTTTAGGTAATCTTTAAGCACTTTTCTCAAATGTTCTACCCGCAGTATCAAACCGCCGAGTCTTATATCCTGAATTTCAAACCCGAAGGGCTTGTTGTCACCCCCCCACGCGGTCTTAAAATCCGAATAGAATTTCTTTATTTTTTCGATAACGGCGGAATATTCCTTCACCAAACCTTTCAAGGTTTTCTTGTCCTTTTCCGAATACGCCTTTCTCGTCTTTACTCCGAGTTCGTATTTCACGGATAAAACTTCGCAAAGCGAAGACAGACAATTAAAAATATACGCGAACTTGCTTTCCCTTGCATACTCGGACAATTTGCGGGCGTATTGCCTATAAATTTCGTTTTCCCCGCCCTTTACTATATAATCGAATATCCCCGTAAAAAGGTCGTTATAGAGCATTAACTTGGAAGGTCCGTAATTCGTTCTTTTAATATTTATTTCGTTGGGCAAATCCAAAGCCATAAACGCGTCGAAAGATTCGCCCGTAATTTCCTTAAACTTCTCTTTATAATCTTTTTCGTTAAAAAGGTCTTTGGCAATTTGCGACGCGATAAATAGAGAAGGCAATACCGAAAAAACCGAACATTCCGCACCGTTTCCGCCCCACGCCGTTACCAAAACTTCGTCTATCCCGCATTCCTTTGAAGCTTCTATACCCGCCCGTATTTCGTCTACGGAAAACGCGTTGTTGGGTGCAAAACCCCTTGACGTGTAGGCAGAACAAGCATAAACTACTTTTCTATCGAAAATCTTATGACCGAGAAGTAAATTTTTATAAAACTCCTTATCCGTGTGATAATAGTCCCAGCAAATCAGCCCGAGATTTTCCGGAATTTCCATATCGGACACAAGTGCGTCTAAAGACGAATAAGATTCGCCGCCTTTTGCCTTGTTAAAATACATATCCGACCACATCATGGGCGAAAAACCGTATTTTACGGCTATTTTATTTACTTCGGTCAAGTGCCTTTTAAGCACTTCGAGCCTGTCCGTATACCCGTTTTTGTCGAGATAATACCCCCTTCCCGCAAAATGGGCTTCGTCCATACCGATATTTATCCTTCTCGAAGTAAAGCACTCCGACACCGTTTTGAAAATATTATCTATCAGTCGATATGTTCTTTCGTTTCCCACAAGTAAAGTATCCGATATATCGTTTATCTCGGAATATTCCTTCCACCTGAAAATCTGATTTAAGTGAGCCAAGGTCTGAACGCACGGAAGGAGTTCCAAACCCAAAGATACGGCGTATCTATCCAAATCCTTTAAATCTTCTTTGGAATATCTGCCCCGCATATATCCGAACATGGGTTCGTTATCGACTTCAAAAACGTCTTCAAAATATAGGGATATATAGTCGTATCCCATATCGCGGACGATTTTCATAAAATATTTGATTCTGTCGACACGCATAACTGCGTTTCTCGAGCAATCTATCATAACACCGAGTTTTTTTACAGAAGACATTTTATTCCCTGCTTTTTTCCATTAAAAATAAGCGTTTATAAATCAAGCCCTTCCGCCACGAACTCGGGCAAAACTATTTCGACTTTTTTGCGGTTCTGTAATAACGTTGCGGGGATTTGCGCCTGCGGTTTATCGCGAAGAACGTGTTTCAATATCCCGTTTTGCCAAATTCTGTTTATCGCTATATATATCTTTCTCGACTGTAAAATTTGTTTCATACCTATCGTAATGCAATATTCGGGCATACCCCTTAAATCGCCTTTCTGATAGCCGAAAGCGTTTATCGTTCTCGTTTCTCTCGTGATTTTCAAAACTCTCGTTCCGAGATTTCCAAACTCTTCCGCGGTTATCGGGTCGTCTTCTTCCGCCGCCTCGTTAAAGGCGATATGACCGTTTATGCCAAGTCCACCCAAGCACAAATCGACTCCGCCTAATTCTTCGATTAAAGCGTCGTATTCCTTTTCCTTACCCGGCTCGGGGAAATTACGGTGAGATTCGTCCATAACCAAATCTTTTCTCACTCTCGAATAAAACTCGTCGTTCATTCTCTTGTGAAAACTCATTTTATCGTTAAAATCGAGATAGGTGTCCGGCGTTACGAGATATTCGTCCATATTAAAGAACCAAACGTTTTTAAGCGAAACGTTCAGATGATTGACCATTTGTGCCAAAATGGGATACTGATCGGTAGGCCCTACGGGAACTATCATAACGGTTTTTTTGTTCTCCGCATTGTTCTTTACTATTTCGTCAAGCATCGTAAGTGCCATATCAAAATAGACGTCCCACTCCGTTTTGACCTTTCTCGTCTTAATTCCGTTTATCGTTTTATCCATACAAAATCTCCTTACTTTACTATATTTCCTTTTTTTATAACCGTTTTTATATTGAATTTATCGTCGTAAACGCATAAATCCGCAATGCAATTTTTCGCAACCCTTCCCAAGTCCTTTCTCCGTATAACCTTTGCGGGGTTTACCGTTGCGGTCTTAAACGCGTCGCAAACGGAATATCCGCATTGCATTAAATTCAACACCATTTCCCTTATCGGCGTTATACTTCCCGCATATCTCGTTCCGTCGGCAAGTACCGCCACGCCGTCGCTGACCTTAAATAACTGTGCGTCGGCATCGTCTTTCGACCCCAAGCGATACAGTCTTCCGTCGTTCGGCATACCCGCACAACGCAGAGAGTCGGACACAACGCACACCTTGTCGATACCTTTGAGTTTTATTATCATTTTTGCCAACTCGGAAGTTATGTGCTTTTTATCGAAAATAATTTCCGCAGTCAACCTGTCGTCGCATAAGCCGTATTCCCGCAGTCCCACGTTCCTTTTCCCGTCCTTGAAACGCACTTCGCTCATAGCGCAATACGCGTGGGTTAAATGAGATAATCCGTTTTCTATCGCGGGAATAAACTCGGGGAAAATTCCGTCGTCGTGTCCACCGCAGACAACTATACCATTTTCTACCAAATCCTTGGTCATTATCTCCGCTTTCGGCAATTCCGGCGAAATGGTTACGGTTTTTATAATATCCGAATTTTCCAAAATAAAACCGTAGTCGTCTTTATCCGGACTTAACAGATATTCTTCTTTTTGCGCGCCCTTGTTCTTTACGGAAAGATACGGACCTTCAAGGTGAACGCCAACGGGTTCGGCATACTCCGTTTTGCCCGAAGTATAAAGCCTATACGATTGCAAAAAATTCTTTATCGATTTAACGGGCGCGGTAACGGTAGTCGCAAGCACGGAAGTAGTCCCGTTTTGCAAATGGAATTTTAACGCGTTATCAAAAGACTGTTTTTCGCAATCCATAAAATCCCCGCCGAATCCGCCGTGCGTGTGGATATCTATCAATCCCGCGGACACCAAACTGTTTTGGGCATCAAAATCTCCCTTCAACCCCTTTTCGGTATTGATGTCCACGATTATTCCGTTATCCGTCACGATATTGCAACTTTGGGAAATCTCTTCTTCTTTAATAACCCTGCAATTAGTCAGCGTAAACATTTTTCGCTATAAATTCCTCAACGATTTTTTCGTTTAACTCAAAATTTCTTACACCCAAATTCATACATTTATACGCCGATACGGCACTCGCGTATTTGCAACTCTCGGCAACTCCCTTTCCGTTTAGATAGTAATGCAAAAACGCGCCGTGAAAGGTATCTCCCGCGCCGTTGGTGTCTACGGCACCTACCTTAAAGCCGTGATATTTTTCTATCCTGCTCTCTTCGGTCAAACAATAACCGCCGTTTGAACCGTCTGTTACGACAATCACCTTGCAGTTATATTTTAACTTAAAATATCCGATTGCGTCAATAATATTCTCTTTTCCCGAAAATTTAAGTGCAAATTCGGCGGAAGGAATCAAAAAATCAACTAACGGGAGCAACTTTTCTATCCCTTCGTATAAACCGCCCGCGTCTAAACTCACAGAAACTTTTTTCGACCTTGCGTATTCCGCACCGTAAATCGCGCACTGCATAAAATTGCCGTCGAGATGTAAAACGTCAGCGGTGTCGATAGCCTTTAAGTTTACCCCCGAAACGGAATCGGGAACGTTGCCCCTGTCGTATATACAAGTTCTGGTTTTCGAGTCTTTCGCTAAAATAATATACGACCTGAAAGCGTCCGTTCCTTTTACTATTTTGACGTTTTCTGTTTTGACCCCGTATTTTTCATAGTCGGAAAGTAAAATCCGACCGTCCCCGTCAGACGCGAAATTGCCTATGATTTCCGCTCCCGTTCCGAGTTTGCTTAAAACAACGAGAGCGTTGCCGACGGGTCCCCCGCCGACAAGGTTTATGCCTTCCGCACCGACTTTTTTATCTTCAACGGGATATTTACCGCATGAAATCAAAGTGTCTAATACGCTTGCCCCGATTCCTACGACCTTTTTCATACTCTGTTTTCCGAACCTAATAATTTTATCTTGGAAATGCAAAACTGTTTAACCGATTCGATGGGTTTTGCCATTATCAAATCTATACCGACCTTGTTTTTGTCTTCTTCCATTAAGGGATCGAGAAAGGCATAGCATAAATCCGTTCCGAAATTTACCTTTCTTATTCCCGCTTCAATCGCTTGTTTTATCTGTGCGTCGGGGACTCCGCTTCCGCCGTGGAGTACGAGCGGAATTTTAACCTCTTCTTTTATTTCCCTTATTCTCTCGATTGCGAGTTTCGGGGCTTGTTTATATCTCCCGTGAGCAGTGCCGACGGCAACCGCAAGGCAGGCTACCCCCGTTCCGTCTACGAACTTTTTCGCATCGGCAACGGTAGTGTAATCCGTGGGAACGCCGTCGCAAGCCTTTCCGATAAAACCGAGTTCCCCTTCTACGCCGATATTTGCGCCGTCTAATAATGTAACGACCTTTCTCGTGTTCTCGATATTTTCTTCAAGCGGAAGTTTGGAAAAGTCCACCATAATTCCCGTTGCGCCGTTTTTTAACGCTATCGTAGCGGGGATAAATCCCGCGCCGTGGTCCAAATGTAAGCAAACGGGAATTTTCGTCTTTAACGCAACGTCTGTAACGATGGGCGAAATAAAATCCCCGAATCCCGTAGACGCAAGTCTTGAATAATATTGCATAATTACGGGAGAACCCGCTTCTTCGCACGCCTTGATAACTCCCATAACCGTTTCCATATTATAAACGTTAAACGCGGGAACGGCATATCCCTTTTCGTCGGCATCTCTTAAAATCTCTCTTAAATCTACTAACATATTTTTCTCCTTTATAAAGTACAGAGTATTCCGTAATCGGAATACCCGAATATTTTTGCATCTTTATCTTTATTTATCGCGATAACCGTCGTTGAATTTTCAATTCCGACGATATGCTGAATTTCTCCGCTTATTCCGAAAGCGACGTAGACTGCGGGAGAAATAATTTTTCCCGTTAAACCGACCTGTTTTTCATAGTCGATTAAACCTTCGTCTACAACCTTTCTTGACGCAACGATTTCCGCGCCGTATTTCTTTGCAAGTTTTTCTATATCTTCTATCCTGTCTTTTGCCCCGTATCCTATGCCGAAAACCACTTTGCCGACAGAGTCTTCCTTTTCCCTTACGGTTGCCATAGCGAATTTTCCTTCGATACTTATCTCGGCAATAACGTTTTCGCAATTAGCGGGCCTTAAAAACCGAAGTTCGTTTAAGTCTCTTTTTATGCCTATACAATCGGCACAAAGCCCGCAATCGAGTTCGACGGCTATTCTCGGTGCTATCGCCCTGTTTTGCAATCCCGCCGAAAACAAAATATATTTTATTCCCGCGTCCTTTATCCTTATTGCCGTTTCCCTAACAGTCGTAAAAGGTATTCTCACAACTTCTTCGGCAACTTCGTCGGCAATTTTCAAGCCTTCTCCCACGACGACGACCCTATCGATTTTGCCGTCGCTAAAGGACGATAATTTTTCTTCCGCTTCCTTTTTTTCGGATAGCGACTTCTTTATAATCCCGTCTAAATCGTCATATCCGATAAATTTGCATTTCCTTTCTTTTTTGCTCTTTTCTAAAACGCTTATAACCTTCGTAAACGAACCTTTTATAACGCATTTACTTTCATCTAAACGCAATTTTTCGTTAGTCCAGATTTCGACTTCCTTCTTCTTTGAAAAAATGTTCGCAAATCTCAACTGTTTTATTCCGTCCAAACTGATAAGGGCGGGTGTGGTCAAGTCAAAATCCCCGAATCTCGTTTTCGCTTTATCAAAAGAAAAATCCAGCGTATACGGATAGAAATTATAGCCGAGTATAGTGGATATTTGCGCGGGAACTTGCGCCGTATCCCCGTTTATACTCTGCCTTCCGCATAGAATTATATCCGGCTTGATTTTTTCTATCGCGGAAGATAAAATCTTTGCCGTTACAAGCGTGTCGCTCCCTTATAGCAATCGTCCGATATAAGTATTGCCCGAACGTTTCCGAGTCTTGTGAAATATTCTAAATTTTCCTTTATTTCCTTTGGACCCATGCTTATAAGGAAAATTTCGGCGTTTTCGACACCTAACGCCATTTCGATACACGTTTTATCGAAAGGACTTATTTCCCCCTTATAGAACTTTATCGCGACCGCAACTTTAAGCATTATATATTTCCTCTAATGCCTTTTGTATCTTTTTATATCTCTCGAATATCTTTTCGTATTTTTCTGTATTTTCGCAATTCGGAGTCGTTTCGGAAACTATTTCGGAACATGTTTTTATTGCGTCCGAATAGTCTTTAAATATTCCGCTCGCAATACCCGCGCACATCGCCGAACCGAAAGAACTGTCGTTGTTTTCCGTCGTAACGAGTTTGATATTCAACGCGTCGGAAACGATTTGTCTCCACTCTTTACTCGTCGAACCACCGCCGATAGCAAAAGCCGTTTGCATTTTCACGCCGTTCTTTATTAGGTGCTTTTTGCAGTCGATTAAAGACATCGCCACGCCTTCCATAATCGCCCTTGCGAAATGCCCTTTCGTGCAAGTTCCCGAAATTCCCACGAAACTACCCCGCAGTTTGGGATTGCCGTAAGGCGTTAATTCGCCGTTTAAGTAGGGGTGATAAATAAGCCCGTCGCACCCAATGGGAACTTTACGGACCAACTCGTCGAATTCCGAATAATTTCCGCCGAAAGTATCTCTGAACCAATGCAAAGACGACGCGCACGCTTTCGTTGCCGTCCCCGGATAAAAAAGCCCGTCTATCAAGTGCGAATAGTTGATTATGTGTTTATCTGCAACGGTTTTATCGTCGACAACGCAAATTCTTCCCGCGGTGGCGAGTTTGATAGTCGTTTGCCCTTTTTCTATCGCGCCGGCGGCAAAAACTTCCATCGCGGTATCCGTAGAACCGCAAATCACCTTGGTATTATACGATAAACCGAGTTTATCCGCAATCTCTTTTTTTACGTTTCCTACTATCGTCAGCGGGGAAACGATTTTCGGAAGACAGTCTTCGTTTATTCCGAGAATATCTAAATATCTTTTTTCCCACTTGTATTCGTCGAAGGGAAAAAACATAGAGCCTTCCGCTTCTATTTTGTCCGTAACGAAATCGTCGGAAAAACTGTGGCGGACGAAATCCTTTGCGAAGGTTATTTTTTTAACCCTTGCCCATATATCGGGTTCGTTCTCTTTTATCCACAGCAATTCCGGAAGCGTCCATATTGTATCTACGGTGTGCTTGAATTTTTTGAAAATATCATCGCTGAAATCTCTCTTTAATCTTTTCACCTGTTCGATACTTCTCGTATCCGTCCAGTAAACCGAGTTCCTTACAGTGTTGAAATTTTCGTCCATTAACACCGCCGTATGCGTTGCGGCATCAAAACAAATGCACTTAATATCTTCCTTGTTTATGCCCTGTATTAAATTTTTTATATTTTTACACGAAGTGTAAACCCAGTCGTTCGGGTCTTGTTCGACCTTACCGCCGTCGCCGTAAATCGTTTTATATTCGCTTTTGGATTTGGCTATAACCTTGCCTTCGCCGGATAACAGCGTGGCTTTACTCGACCCACCGCCGAAATCAACGCCTATAACGTATTCCATAACTTACTTATTCATCCACATATGGTCTTCGTCCGTCGTGCTGAAAAGTCCCCTGTTTTTACCCGCCATAATCCACAAGCAGTAATTTTTGTAGTTCGGAGCAACGGAGAAGGGGTGATAGCCCTTGGGAATTTCCACGAAATCGCCGTTTTCGACCTTATACGCCTCGTTTATGCTTCCGTCTTTAGTATATACCATCTGAACTCCGAAACCCTGCGGTTTGTCGAATTCATAGTAGTATATTTCGTCAAGCGCGCCTTCGACGGGAAGATTGTCTATATCGTGCTTGTGCGGGGGATAACTGCCCCACTTGCCGTCTTCCACCCAAAATTCACCTATATACAAATGGTTTGCATTGACCGTTTCGGGGAAGGTGAACGCAACTTCACGGATACAAGCACCTTTTCCGAAAGTCTTTACGACGACATCTTCCGCTTTGATACGGAAGGGTTCGTAATATTTTTCCGCGGGGGCTTTCGCAACGCAGATTTTAACGTCGCCGTTAAGTCCCGTAACCGTGAAAGGCTTATTCCTTCCTATATATACGGATTCCGCCGCCCCGTCAAACACGGTTTTACGGCTTCCCACACAGTCGAACTTAAAACCTTCGCCACTAACAGAACATTTCCCGTATAGAACTATCAACACGAATTCCTTATTCTCTTCGTCGATAGTGTAACTTTGCCCGTCGGCAAGTTTAAGGATATCCGCTTCGGCATAAATTAAAGGACTGTTCCTGTCTGTAACAATCCTTTCATAGCCGTATTTTTCCGCATAACTCTTTTTTAAATTCATAATACAACTCCTATTTTATATTTTCCGAAATCATTTCTTCGACGGAAAGCACCCTGTATCCGTCCGGACAATTTTCCTTTAACAGTTCGTATTCCGCGGGATTTTCCGTAACAAGGGTTTTGCAATCCATATTTTTTGCGTTTTCCCACCTGTTTGCGGCGACCTTGCTTTGAACTTCCTTCATATATTCGTTCATAATCAAATGTCCCGCAAGATTCGTCTCCTTGCCATTCAAAAGCATTTCTTTATTTACGCCGACTCTGTCTACGAGTTTTCTTACCGTTTCGCTGTCGTCTAATTCTCTCGAATAAGCATAGTTGTCTTGCACGGTGTATGCCTTATCCGACTTTACGACGTTTAGTTTTCCGCTGTCTATAAGGTCGATAAGAAAGGCGTTAAAACCGATTATTTCGGCTTTGACGGTAACGCCCCACTCCGCCCACTCTCTTTTTATGAATTTCAAGTCGACGGGGTCGTATACGACGACCTTTTCGTATCCGTTAATAATTTCGGCACTTTGCTCTGCACTTTGCTTGGTGTCTGCGGTTTTTCCCACCAAGAACCATAACGCCGAACCCGTTGAATTGCTCTTTTCGTTCAAAGTGAAATTCACGCCTGCCTTTTTTAACAATTCGCAGGCGTTCTTAACACTGTTTGCACTTTTATACAAAGCGTCTTGGCCGACTAAAAATAAAATGTTCGACTCTCTGTCGAAATATTTTTTCAAACTTTCGTCATACGGTATTCCGTATACGTTACCCGTTTGTTGATACTTGGTCAATAAATCCTTAATATACGGCGGAATAACCCCGTTTAAAACAGCGTCCGCCTTAACTTCCTGAATAAATATTTTCGGGTCCCAACCCGTTATACAGTTATTCGTACAAGCACCGCAAAGGGAACACTCATATATATTGTCGATAATATCGTCGATTTTTTCCGCACCGCGAACAACTACCGACGCACATAAAGCCCTTGCTCTTGCCGTATTCCTTTCCTGTCCCGTTGCGTTGCCGATAGGACAAATATGTCTACACATTCAACAAAATCTGCACGAATCGATTTGTTGCTTTGCTTTTTCGGAAATATTCATTTTGCCACACTCCTTATAAACCTAATTTAAACGGATTCATTATTCCGTTCGGGTCGAGAGATTTCTTTATCCCTTCAAATACTTGCATCGCAGGTCCGTATTGTTCCTTCATAAGCCTTCCGAGTTTTATCCCTACCCCGTGGTGATCGTTTACGACACCGCCGTTCGCTATCGCTTCTCTCACGCCTACAGTCCAGATCTTGTTGTGCAATTTCATCGCTTCGACGGGGTCTTCGGGTACGTATTCTTTATCTACGATAAACCTGTCGTAAACCATACAACCCCACTCGTACCAGTGAGAGAAGTGCGCTATGAATTTAACGTGCGGGAAAGTGCTTTCAATCTTGTTTTTCATTGCCCAGTAAATCTTTTCTATTTTATCGTAGGGCGCAATGGTATCCATAGTGCCGAACA
This sequence comes from uncultured Clostridia bacterium, assembly GCA_945917475.1. Taxonomy (GTDB): domain Bacteria; phylum Bacillota; class Clostridia; order Christensenellales; family Borkfalkiaceae; genus UBA1259. Next base: position 35,867 of record CAMEHL010000001.1, read on the forward strand.
TTTGCGGTAAATCCATCATATGCCCGGGATAGAAAAAGGTAATTTTTTCCTTCCACCACTTTTCACCGTATTCACTGCCCAAGTCTTCCGCACCGTATTTGGAAAAAGTATCGAGTAAAATCTTTTCTTCAACGTCCACTAATTCCTTAACGCCTTCGTAAGCGACGTTCATAAACGCGCCGGGTTTTTCCACGCCGACGATTTTCTTTATCAAACTTGCCGTTTCGGCATTGTCGTATAATCTCATAACAGAAGGCTTGAATTTTTGGAGAATTTCTCTCGATGCCTTAAACGCAGACGACATATCCTTAAACAAAAATCCCCTGAATCTTCTCACTTCCGGCTGTTCGTATATTCTGATTTGCGCCTTCGTTATAACCCCGAGCGTTCCTTCAGAACCTATAAAAATTTGATTTAGGTCGGGACCTGCGGCATGCTTCGGCGCGTTTGAAGTGTTAATTATATCGCCGTTTGGCAAAACGACTTCCATAGACAAAACCATATCGTCTATTTTGCCGTATTTAGTAGAAACAACGCCTATTCCCCTGTGTGCCAAAAAACCGCCGACGGTAGAACAGGTAAGCGAAGACGGATAGTGCATAGTCGCGTATCCCTTTTCGTTTGCCGCCCACTCGACGTGCTTATAGATAGCACCCGTTCCGCACTCTATATACATAGAATCTGTATTGACTTCGTAGATTTTATTCATACGTTTGGTATCTAGAATTATACCGCCCGCAACGGGAAGCGCACCGCCTTGCGTGCCACCGCCCCCGCCCCAGGTCGTTACGGGGATTTTATAGTAATTCGCAATCTTTAACACCTTCGACGTTTCTTCCGCGTCTTTCGGCGAAACAATATAGTCCGCTTCGGGCATTCTCCTACCCCTGTCCGCCCACATACGTGAAAGCCAAAAATAATCTACGCTGTGCGTGAGTTTATCTATTTCCTTCACCGAGCAATTTTCTTCTCCTACCGCGTCTTCCAACTCGGTTATAATTTGTGTCTGTAAAAATTCGTTCATTTTATACCTCTGAAATATCCTTTATGTTCGTTTCTTTTGACCCTTTTTCCGTTAATGATATAAAAACGTCTACTTTTTGCAATAGTCTATTTTATCAAAAGCGCACGTTGTGATTATAAACCGTTTGTTCTTTTACTTAAAAAAAAGATTGAAATAATAGACGGGAAGTGCCGACCAACCGTGACAAAGGCTTCCCGCACCCAAAAAGTCTTCCGCGCCTTTAATCGTTTCCCAACAAGTCGTTGCGCCTTTATCAATCATGTATTGATACTTTTCGGTTATATCCTTCAAAACGTATTCTTTATATCCCGAATTGCATTTTAACATTGCGTCGTAAACAAAACCTATCATGGGAAGTGATACCTTAACGTCGCATAAAGATCCCGCTATATCTTCGACAACCTTTTTGTCGCAATCTATTCCCGAAAGATACACAAGCCCGTTTCCGAGTTCGGAGTTCAGCGAAGTATTTTCGTTTAACACGTATCTACCGTTTTTATTAAACCGTTCCCTGACTTTCGATGAAAAATTTTCGTAGTCGAAGGAAAATTCAATCTTCCTTATTCCGCAAAGTTTTTCATAATATCTCATTGCAAGAACGAAAAACGAATTTAATAACAGGCTGTATTCCGTTTTATATCCGTCGTTGTTTTTTCTGCCTATTTCCGTTTCGTTGTTAGACTCTTCCGTCCACTCGAAAAAATTCCAGTACGGATACGGGAAATTCGGAATCAACCCGTTTTTATCTATCCGATTAAGATATTCTCCGATTATTCTCGTTAAAACTTCAAACACTTCGTCTAAAACGGTTTTGTCGCCGGTATGTTCAATATACTCGTAAACGCAAATTATAAAACATAGCGAGAACAACGGAATTGTCATTTTTTTTGAAGTGTGCGCCGTGATGGAAAGCAAATCGTCATCTCTTATCGACTTTGAAATAGTAACGATATTCGCACGTTGATAATCGTTATTGTCAAAGGTATAATATCCGCAAAGCATTTGATTTCTGCTGTCCATAACGTACATGGATTGCTCCCGCCACGGATTGTCTTCGTAATGGTCGTGTGCGCAGAGTTTCAACGCGTTAAGACAAATATCGTATATGTTTTTATATTTTGCGGGCAAGTTCGGAAGGGGATTATTCTTAAACGGATACGAAACTTCTCTTATGCCGACGTATCCATTATAAATCGGATATTCGCTCTCGACCTTTAAGTATCTCAAACCGAGTCGCAAAAACATGTTTTTATAAACGTTACGACCTTTTTTTGCCCTGTATTCAAAACTGAAATCCCTGATAGCAACGTGCCTTTGAACGTCGCTTTCTTTATTCAAATGTTCGGAATACGAAAAAGTAATCACCTGCACTTTGTCGGAATAAAAATCCAACTCGATATAGCCGACTTTTTCATCTCTCAAATCAAATATGGAAAATGGTAAATCCTTTTTATGTAATTTTCCCAAAACGAGTTTCTCAACGGGTCTATAAGCCACGCACTTCTCTTTTGTAACGACTTTCGACTTTCCGTATTCCGTTTCGGCTTTCGTAGAATCGAATAAATAACTCAAACCTATTTGAGGAGTTATCCACTTTCCGTATCCGTTTTTATAGTAAGGGTTTATTCTCGACAGAGTATCTTCTCCCGACTTTGAAATCACAACGCCGTCTTCGAGTACAGAATAAATAAATCCCGGATTCGAGAGAAAATTATTCGACGAAGCAACGCCCTGATACCATACGGTTACTTTAAGGATATTTTCCCCGTTTTTGCAAAAACGGGTAATATCCTTTCTTTCCGCTATTTTGTAATGTGGCAAATCGGGATATTGACCGAAGTCTATCATATCCCCGTTTAGTTCGGCAACGTAGTTCCCGTCGCAAGATAAAACCATTTCGGTTTTCTTGCCGTTAAAACGGAAGGGAATATAGAAATCCGCATAACTATCGGAATCGTTTTTGTCAACCCAAATCCACTGTGAATATTGTAAATCTAACAAGTCCATATTTCTCCACGGTTATTGATTTTCCCATAATTCGTCAAAACTATCCGATATTTCGGTTTCCTCAAAAATGTATTTTAACGCACTGTTGTTTTTATATCTTCTGATTAAATAATCTTGTTCGTCCACCTTAAAGAAGTCGAACATTTCTTGCACGGTTTTAAAAGGCGTGCTTGTTATAACTTCTTTTTTATCGATGTATTGAAGTTGCTTTTGAACCAAATCAATCGAATCGGAGCAAACTATATACAAGCCGTCCGCTTCGGCAAACATCGAATCCATCATAAAGCAAAGCCCCGCGGTCTGCCCGTGTTCGTTATAAGTCGTCCTGTAATTTATAACCACGTTTTGAACGGATACGCCCTGCGATAATCTGTAAGCCAAAACGCCTTCTATACAACTTGAACCCGAAAACGCGTCTATGCAAAGATTTATAAGTTTGGTGTTCGTTAAGGTGTGTGCGATAATTCCGCGAACGTATTCCTTTGCGTCCTGTCCCGATCCGAATCTTGCCGTCATCTCTACGTTATATAAAGATAAATTCTGAACGACCGCACCGTTACAGGAGTAGAAAATACCGCCCGTCATTTGCCCGAGTTTCATGTTCGTAATCTTATGTCCGTTTCCGTCGAGTATTCCGCTGAAAACGTTTTGATTGCCACGCGTAAGCAAGCCGAAGTCTTCTATATCGGTTGCGAGAACTATCGTTTCATCCGTTGCGACGGAAAGGATTTTTTCAAAACTGCTTGCATCAAAGCATACGAAGTCAACCACTTTAACGCTGATTAAATAGCCGTAATCGCTGTTGCAAACCTTCCACACGAAATCCCCTTTCGCAAGGTTATTAACCCCGAGAGAACCTTCGTTGTAAAACAAATCCACGTCCGCACCGCTTACTATCGCGCTGACAGTTTTTATTTCTTTACCGTCGAAAATGTCGTAGTTGAACGAAAGGTTGTCTTTCCCTATCTTCTTCGCTTCTACTTTTTGACTGTCTTTCCAGTTATCAACGTAATATATATCGCTATTCCTTTCGTCGCTTACGGGAAATGCTATTTTTACGTTTACGTTACAACTGTAAGTCGAGTCTTCAAAATCGTAACAAACGTTTACCGTCGTATATTCGTCAACCGTTTTTCCGTTTGTGTTTAACGCGGTAAAGGTGTGTCCGCTTCTCGACAATAACGTTTCGTCAAATTCAAAATAAGTCTCCGCACCAACAACCAAATCGTCGCCATTATAAACGGAAATACCGCTTATATCAAAGGAAGTCTTTCCGCCAAGTACGTCGCTTTTTTCTATGGAGAAATCGTATTCGTCAACCGTAACGGTGATATTCTCAACAACCCTTACGGTTACCACCTTGGTTATTTCCTTATTAAAGAAAACATTTTTGATGATTATGCCCGCTTCCCCGGGTTTTATTGCGGTTACCTTGCCGTTGCCGTCTACGCTTATGCAATCGCTGTCCGTTTCAAAGGTAAACACGGCGTTTTCAACGAGTTTTGAAAAGTAGAGTTTGGGAACGACCACGAATTCGTCGTTTACGTATAAGTTGAACTCGTCTACGTTGGTTGCGATATACGGTTTTACTTCGTTTTCCACAACCGTTACTTGACAACTCGAAGTTAATTCTCCGCATTTTGCAACGATGGTAGTCGACCCGACCGACAATCCAAAGACGTATCCCTTATCGTCTACCGTAACGATTTGTTCGTTCTCCGAAGTGAAGGAAACGTTTTCGTAATTCGTCGACATGAGATTAAATCCTTCGTATTGACACAAAGTATAGGAATTGTAATTTAATTTCAGGTTTTCTTTTTTCGGATCTACGGGATTATTTCCGTTGCAGTTACAACCGCCGAAAATTACCGCCATACAAGCGAAAAACAGTACAGTTAAAACCGTTTTAAAAGTTTTTCTCATAATTAAATTTCCCAATCGTCCGTAATCAAACCGCCTATATTTCCACTTTCCGCAAGCATGGTAAGTCCGGTGAGATTAACGTCGTTTTTAAATTGCAGTTTGTATTGCAATGCGTAGTCGCCCAAATCTTCGCTATAATTCGTAACAAGAAGATAATATACACTCAATCTTTCCATCGCTATATGCTTATACAGCGTATTATACAAATACTTATCGGTTTCCTTTAAGCCGTCTATTTTCGTAAGTGCCTTATCGTATAAAGAAAGCCAGTTTAAGAGAACACCCATAGGCCAGTATTCGGGTTTTGCAATATCTGTGGTATAAGCCGTTCTGTCCGGATTGTAACCTTTATCTTCGGCAATCATCGCTTGCGCCCTGAAAAGATTGAAAATATTAAGCATTTCGGTTTCGCATACACCGAAATAGTTTTTGAAAAATTTATTTAAATAGTAATTGTAATCGATATTGCAATTCCAAGCGAGTTTACTGTCCAAATAAGTTCTCAATATCATCCAGCCCGTTGCACCGACCGTTTGGTTGTGTTGTCCCTGACTGAATATCCAGTCCGCACCCTTATTGAAATAAAGGCGATAATTCGCTTGTTGGGAATTAAAGGTATTTAAGGGAATCATATATCCCCTTGCCGAAGGGCTGTAATTTGCCGAATACTGCCAAACAGACATAGCACTGCAAATCTCGGACCAAACGCTTATGTTGTCGTATTCGTCCTTATTCACCACGTCCGTCATAGGCTTTAAGTAATTCGCGAATATAGGCGCATATAAAACGTACGTTTGAACGGTTACATCCCCCACCTTTTTGTTAAATCCCTTTATATCGGTGGGTTCGTTTTTACCCGTCGCCGAATTAAACTTCATGGGTGCTTTTTCATAAGAGTGATACGCCAAAAATCCGACTTTCAAATCTCTTTTATATTCACTGCCTTCCGGCGTTTCAAACCAAGCGGCAATCTTTTCGGCGAGAACGTTACACATCAAAACGACGCTTGCCGAATCCGCACCGTATTTTTCCTTATTCACAATGCACGCGGAACAAGTACAAGCACCGAAATCGTCTTGCATTGCCAAAGAGATAATATGGTTTTTCTTATCTCTCATAAGGTTGAACTTCATAACGGAAAAAATTTCTTCAACCATTTCGTCGTATTTCGCACTATCACCGTGCGCCGTATAACACAACTGCGCGGGATAATTGCTTTTTCTGGACGAATTTTGATTCGAGAACCACTCGGGTCTGTAATGCTCGGTATCGGAAGGGTTGAGATAATATTCGGGTGGCAAATAATAAAAACTGTTATGCTGACTCAAACTTTTGGTGCTTCCGATTTTTTCGGGATTTTGGATATAAACTTCGTCGTAGCAAAAGTAATCGTTATATCTCATCCTTCTCGCAAGCGTAGTGCTGTCCCACAAATATCCCATACTCGGAATTCTGTAAGCAAAATCCGGAACGTCGGTTATGTCGTATTCCATTAACTTTAATTCCGAAACACCCGTATCTATATAATAGCAGTCCGTATAGAAACAATCGTAGTTAAAAAGGTTTTCGAGTAATACGTAAACGGAAAAAATCGTTCCGTCGTCTTCTCCGCCACACAAGAACACGGTATTTCCAACCGTTTTGATTTTTACACCGTCCCTTCCCAAAACGCTTTTTTCAACGGCAACGTTTGCCGAACTCAACAAAGAAGTTCTGCCGATTGAAAAATACTTATCCTTTTCGTTATAAGTCAGTCCCGTATCCTTTATAACGGGCAACGAAAATCCCGTTGCGTCCTTAAAAAAGTATCCGAATTCTTCACTTGCGAAAACTTCGTCTTCGCTTGCATTTTCGGGAATAACGATTTTATATCCGCACTCGCCAGATTTCAATATAAAGTTTTCAGTATCCTTAACTTCTTTTTCGTGAGTGCCTTCCTTCTCTTTCGTTTCTTCCTTTTTCGTACCGCAACCGAAAGATGCCGTACAGGATAACAGCAATATCACAGATAATAATAAAATAAAAACTCTTTTCATAATCACTCCTTATCGGACTTCAATGATAACTTGTTCCGAAGAATAGTTGCCCGCTTCATCGATAGCCGTTACGATTATAGTATATTTGCCCGCCTTATTCGCGACGAAAGAATTTTCCTTCATCATTTTCGATATTCCGTCCGCATCGATAAGTATAACGTCAATTTTTACTTCGCAACCCGTTTCGTCCGTTGCCGAAATCGTGGGAAGCGCAATTTTGTCGTTTACATTTGCCGTCGAACTTATTTTGGAAACCGTAAGTACGGGTGGCGTTACGTCTACGGAATTGCAGTTAAAGGTTTTTATATCTAATCTCGTTTGACCGTTACCGCATATATCCGTCGCTTTATACGAGAAATTATAGTATCCGTAACTATCTAAAACTATTATATAGTCGAGGCTGTATTTATCTCCGTCAAGAGTAACTCCGTCCTTCGTTTTTGCAAACGAACCGCTCGGCGTTGTTACCTGAAAGGTAAATACGGGGCATGGGTCGAGAACGTCTTTAACGACGGCTTCCCTGACCTTTACTTCGCTTTTATACGGTACGTTGACACTTCTTTTATCGACGAAAATTTGCGGAGCGCGGTTATCCGTCATACCCGACTTAAAATCCTGCCCATTTATTTGATTTATCTTTACGCCCGCCGTTCCGTCCACACCTTCAAACGAAAGAGAAAGATAGGCTAAACAGTCGGTAAATCCCATAAAGTCGGAATTATAAAAAGATAATTTTTCGTCGTTGAGCATTAAAGTTTCGTTGTTGAACTGCAAAGAATATTCGACTTCTTCACTCCCGAAACTCTTATGCAATTTTACTTCTTTATTGTTATAAGAGAAATACGCACCGTCGTTTTTAAGATAATAATAAATTATTATATCGTTATTTTCGTCGTATACGTCGCAAAGTCTTATTTTTAATTTACCGAAAGATTTTTGCGTATCGGACAAAGAAAACAACAAGGAAAATTCACGCACCTGAACGGAATTTATAAACTCGATACAGGAATCTGCGGTCTTGTCTTCAACCGTAAAAGATACTCCCTTTTCGCTCGCCGTCTTGACTATGTTAGAAGTATTGAAAAAATTCTCGGCAACGTATACGTTCTGACTGCCGAAGTTTACGTCGAACACCTTATACACCGCACTGTCTATATAACTGCCGTTATATTCGTATCTGAACTGAACGGTATTGCTTGCGCCAACAAGATAGGTGTTTCCGCTTATAAGTTTATCGAACCCCTTGCCGTCTTCGTTTACGTAAACTTTTGTCAAAACCTTTTCTACGGACGACGCGGTCAGTTTATAAGCGTAATAATCGTTGATTTTGTACGAAGCGTTCTTAATAAAATACTTGTCAAAGTGATATTCGTCGTAAAACCTGATAACGCCTTCGCTATCGCCGGTTACTTCTACCGTAAACGTTTCGTAGTCCGCACTTCCGATATAATCGGAAACCTTAACGAAAACGCTGTAAGTCCCTATATACAAGGGAAGGAATTTGCCGTCTATAATATCGAACGACTTGTTCGTTCCGTTGTGAACGGCATAAGCGGATATCTTGTAATTGCCGATATTCCCTTTTACCGATACGTTGCTGAAAGCCTGCAATTCGTTGCCGACTTCCCCGGGGAAAGTGTTTTCATCGAGAGTAACCGATAGCGGTGTAACTCTTTCTTTTATCGCGTTGACATTAACGACTACTTCCGCCGTGTTGCCAGATAAATCCTTGCTCTTATATACGACGTAGTAATTGCCCGCCGTCTTCGGAATAAAATACCCGTTTGTGGAATCGACAATCGTTTTGCCTTTCATATAATAATTTTTATAAACAGAAACTTCCGTTTCGCAATAGCCGTCTACTTCGTCATAAGCCGAGCAATCGAAAATATTGTATTTTTCGCCGACAACCGCTTTGGGAATTTCGACGTTTCCCTTCGTGTCGATACTTATTTTCGGCGCGTCTACGTCATAGAAAACGTTTTTGCTTAAATCCATATCGGCTATCTGTAAAATACACAAGTCGGCATACGCTTTGGAATATTTTTTTCCTTCCAAGGTCAACTTAACTCTTCCCGACGAAAAACCGCCAAAGCCCTTTTCGTAGAAAGCGGGGTCGTCCAAGTCTACTACGAGCATACCGTTTGCGAATATCGCGTTATCGGCGTAATCGTACGAAATGGAAACGGATTCGTCCCCCAACTGTTTATTTTGCGGAGTTCCGACCCACGAGAAAACCGTTTCGTGCCCCCAGGAATTATTCTTCTGTACGCTGAACCATTGTCCCCTGTATGGAATATATTCGCCCGTAGCACTTTGTGCGGGACGGAGGGACGCTCCTATAACGTCCGAATCGGTAAACCGACCGGTTATATACGTGTTGTAATAGGTCAAAATATTGCTCTCGTCGAGAACGGTTTTGAATTCGACTTCGACGAAATTGTTTTCGTTTTCCACGTCGGTTAATCTCAAAATAAGGTTAGCGTCGTTTTCTCCGAGTTTTTGCGGTATATTGAAAAATTTGATAACCGTATCGTTTTTGGTATAGGTTGAAATATCAAGGATTTGTTTTATATAAAACGTGTCCATATTTTTCAACCTTGTAAATATCCCTTCTTGTCCCGAATATTCGTTTCCGTTAAAATCTTTTACGCCGTAATACGGGAAAAGCGAATCGGAATCCCCGTCGATTCCGTATAAGGCGTGAAGAACGGAAAATTCATAGGAAACGCTACGGCTTATGCCGTCTGCTTTTCCCGTGTAAACGAGTTTATAGTTACCGCTTTCGGTTAAGGAAAACGAATCTTTGACTATACTCGTTTTATTCGGCAAAATCATATAGTAAGCGGTATCGTAACGAGTGCCGTTTAAGTAAAAATCGCATTTCGGAACGTTAAAAGCGTCCCCTATGGCATAAGTTTTTTTAATCTCGACTTCGCTGAAAGACCATTGCTTTTTTTCGGACGAAAAAACAACGTGCTTTACCGAAAAAAACAGTAATAACAAACACGAGAAGATTAATGTCCCTATCAATATGTTTCTTAATTTTTTAGTCATAAATTGTCCCTTTATTCTTTTTATTTCTGAATTTTCCGTCGTAAATTCTCTTATTATTCTTTAACTCCGCCCATCGTGATATTGCCCATAATCTTATCCTTAAAAATAACGAACAAAACTATAATAGGCGCAGCGAACATTATAGACCCCGCCATTCTTATACTCGTAGTAGAACTCTCGTCGAATCTCGTATTCAAGTCGTAAATGCCGTATGCGAGAGTCGGATAAGACGGAATATACAGTAACGGTGCTTGGTAATCGTTCCAAAACTCGATAAACCTTATCAGTAACACCAAAGACACGGTATTGCGAATCAGCGGGAAAATTACCTTCAAAAACACGGTAAACTGTCCTGCGCCGTCTATATATGCCGCTTCCCAGTATTCTTTGCTTATCCCCTTTATCATTGCCATGTAAACGAGAAAATACATGCCGAGAAAATTAAACTTCATAAGCCACGTGCCGCATATCGTATCGTACATATTTAAGTAATTCAGCATTTGTATTTCCGAAGGATATGCCCCTACGATAGGTAAAATCATGGTTACGATAACGATAGTGTTCAGAAGTTTGCTGTAAAAACATGGGAATTTTACTACGGCGTATGCAACAAGACAGGGAACTATTGCCTGTATTAAGGAGTTTACGCCGACGTATCCCAAGGTGTTAATAATCATACTGCCGAGTCCGACTTTTTTACCGCCGACAGGCACGCCTATCTTTTGCCAAACGGTTATAAAGTTTTCAAAGTGAACGCCGTCTTTCGGCAAAGAAAACCCGTAACTGTCGAAATCGCTCTTAACGGAAGAAAGTGCAGTCCATATAAAAAGCATCACAATAATAAAGACGTATAATGCCAAAACACAACAAAGAATAACCGAATACGATGAAATTTTTCTCTCAATTTTATTAGGATTTTTCATATTATCTATCCCCCGTCGGATCGAATTTGTTCAGAACACCGCGAAGAATAAACGTGAGTGTCGAAGTTATGATATTAAGCACAATCCCCAAAGCCGAAAGATACGGATAATATTTCCAAGCGTCGTTCGTCTTCATTTCTCTATATAAGAACATACCTATCGTCCATATATCCGACACACCGTCCGATTCTCCGTAGAAAGAGAACACGTTCATTTGATGAGTAAACAGTCCCGCAAGCCCGACGACGATAAACGTAGAAAGGGTTGGGAAAACCAAGGGAACGACGATAGAAACGAACTCCCTTAACGGACCGACACCTTCTAACGATGCCGATTCGAAAATAGAATCGGAAATCTGCCCCATAGCACCCGTATACATTAAAACGCTCGTGCCGAAACTCATTATGATAGAATAGAATAAGACCCAGAAGAACCTGTTTGTGGTTAGAAGTCCCAAAATCGATTCGCCAGTTATCGAATATACGATTCCGGGGTAACCTTCTTCCAAGAAATACTTGTAGATAATAACCAAAACCGCGGGCGAAACTATATTCGGAATATAAAGAAACACCTTAAAAAGCCCCGCGCCCTTGAATTTCTTACTGATATAATAAGAAAACATAAGAGCAAGAGTTATGCCTACTAAGGTGTTAAAAACGTATAAAATCAAGGAATTCTTGGCGTACAATAACAAATTTTCTATCGTATATCTCGAATTCGACTTATGTTGCGAAAATATTTGGATAAAATTAGTTAATCCTGCAAATTTATCGGCAACTCCACTCTCCCTGTCCTTAAAGGCAAGGAGAATAGAGTTGAAATTAACACCGATATAAAATATTGCAAATTGAATTGAAGGAATAAGAACCAAACATAAATAGAAAAATACATCGTTCTTACTTTTGAATATTTTTTGTCTTGTCATAGTAATACCTTAACGTCGATAAATTGAAATACTGTAATACTTAACTATGCCAAATCCGAAGCGGTTTTTACCATACCTCTAAAAAATTCTTTCGCCGTGGTATGCTTGGATTCCGTACTTCTGAACGCATAGTATAAATCACTCGTTTGATTCGTTGTACTGAACCAGAAAGTTTTACCCTGACTGTTGTTTAAGGATAAATAATCGGAATATTTCAAATACTTCGCGTTGTTAGAACCGAAATAGAACAACAAGCCCTTCTCGCTCGCCTTCTTTTTCGCCTTCCAGATGCTTTGACCCATACTCGAAAGTTCGGAAACTTCCGCGTCCGTCATATCATACGACAACGCCTTCGTTACACCCGTTTTTTTGGTAAACGCCTTTAAGTTTTCTTCCGTATTTGCAAACATAATAAAGTCTTTTGCAAGGTTAATTAGCACCGAGTTATCGCCTACGGATTTTTTGTCTATCATCATATAGCATTCCGCCTGATCTGCCAAAGTATAGGAATTAACGCCTTGTTCGGGCGTGATTTCCGTCGCCGTCGATATAACTGCGGGCAAAGGCATATAAGCATAGTTTTTCGTTTTACCGCCGTGTCTTTTCTCGTAAGACTGCAAATGAGTCTTCGCTTCGTTTACCCAGTAGTTACCTTCGACTATCATCGCTGCGTTTTGATAAGCGGGAATTTCATCGCCGAAAATAAACTCTTTCTGCGCGTCGGTATTAGTTCTCGATTCGCCGATAGAAGAATCGGTAAAATATTTTAACTTCGCACCTTCTTCCGCACTCATAAGTGTATCCAAAAGATTTAACGCCTGATATTTTTCGGCTTGTTGAGAAAGTTTGTAAAGGGTGTCCGAATTTATCGTAGCACTCTCTACGCCGTTATCGTTATTTGCCACGTATGCGTCAATGTCGGTAATGTAATTTACCGTATCCGAACCGCTGTCTAACGTGTAGTGATAAGACGCGCTCTTTCCCGCAAGGCAAAGATACGCTTCGGTTGCAAGGAAGTTGAGATAACGTTTAACGCTACCCGCACTGATCAAGGGTTTCATGGATTCGGAAATCTTATCGCAAAGCGCATAGAACTGCGTGTAAGTTGCGGGCAATCCGTCGTCTACCGTGCCTTGTACACCGTCGGGACCGTTTGATTTTGTTGCCGAACCGTTCGATATAAAGGTGTTGTTTACGGTATTTGCGAAATACCATTTCATTTCGTTAAACAAATCCACGTCGTAGTAAATTCCGCCGAACGTTTCGTAATGCGGAACCGCATAATACGAGCCGTTTCCGGAAGAGAGCAACTGCTTTTGGCTGTCGGATAAGCGGGTTTCGATTGCCGTATCGTAGGTAGATACCTTGTCCTTAACCGTAACGGTCTTTCCCGTTACGGCGTCCCCTATATCCAAAAGATAATCCGAGTTTCTCAAAGAATCGATATTACAGCATTGATAAACGATAACGTGATTACCCCTTCCGAACATACTTTCGACAACCGTCTTATCCGGCACGATGGTAACCGTAACGCCGGTTTTGCCGTCTTCTAAAGACACGTCCTTATATTTAGCCTCGAAACTCGTCTTCAAATCTTCAAGCCACTCTCCGCCGATTCCGCCGTTATAGTTGACAACCTTTAACTCGGTTGTGTTTCCCGTATTACCGTTTCCACCGCAAGCCGTAAACGCCGTTGCCGTAGCGGTAAGTGTCAAGATCAATGCAAAACTCATGCATTTACCGAAAAATCTTTTTCCTTTCATCATAGTCTCTCCAAAAATCAGTTTTTGTAAATCGGTTCAAAACTATCCGTCGATTCCACTTCGGAATCTATAATTTCTCCGGACCCATACATGCAGTCGTCCGAAATCAACAGTTCGATATCAGACTCCGGTTTAAAATATTTTTTCATTATTTTATTCTCCATCATTTATTCAAAGTAACGGTGGCAGTGTTTACCGCACCGACCACAAACCTGTAATTTCCGCCGTTGATTACCACTAATTTCAAATCGCTTATTTTGCGGTCTCCTATCGCGGTAATCGTATAAACGCCCGCACCGTAAGTAACGCTGAATTTGGATTCGTATCCTGTCGGCGTAACGACGGTAACGTCTTCGTCGTGCTCGATAACGAGAACGCTGTCGATAATTCCCTTTGCGAATTCTCTTTTCGATTCTTCTACGGTTATATCTTCGTAAACGCACTTTGCAAGATAGTAAACGCTTCTTCCTTGGTCAGCCAAAGAATAGTTGCCGTATTCTTCGTAATCCTTGTTGCCGTCGGTATATTGAAGAACCGTTCTCGCGATATAAACGCGGTTTAGGTTGCCTTCCTTAATGTTCTTAACCGACGCATAGAAAGAGTAGCACCCGTTGTTCTTTTCACTTTCAAGAATTGCACTCCAAGAAGTAGCCGTAAGAAGGTTATATTCTCCTTCTTCAAGATTGTCGAGAGTAAATTCGTCGTCGCCCAAAATATCTTTCGTGGTTATTATCATGGAGAAACTTACGTTATCCGCACCGTATTTCGCCACGAGAGAATCGAAGTAAAATTTATTTACTCCGCCCGACCATCTCAATCCGTATTGAGAAATACTGGATTCTTTGGTCGCGTTGAATTTCAATCCCGCACCGGTATAGGTTACGATTTTAACCACTTCGGTAAAATCTACGTCTTTGGAAAGTCTTACTTTCTGACCCGCATCGTAGAAATTTTCACCGTCCGTCCAGCAGTTATAAGAAGAAGTAAGAGCGGGCAAGGTGTATGTCGAATAGGTCTTTACACTCGTAGAAGGAACGATTTCCTGTCCCGAAATATCGGTAACCGAATAGGTGATATTTTCACTGTCCTTGGTAACCGTAAAGTTGCCCGCGTCCATGTGAACTTTATTTACCACTATTCCCAAATCGTTGCCGTTTTGGTCGTAGCATCTGATATTGTCTAACGTTGTCCCCTGCGAAATTCCGCCTTCGGATAAGTGCAATCCGAAATATCCGTATTCTCCAACCGTCAACGAATTAGTTAAACCGAATCCCGAAACGTCCACGTTCGTTATGTTGCCGTTTAAGTCGTCTTTCGTCACTTTAACGCTATATGTAGTTTCAGAAGTCCTTATATAAACGATAGTGTATTCAAAGCCTTCGTCGAGAATAGGACAACCGCTACCGAACTTCATAGTACCACCCTGATAAGTGAATTCTCTCGTAGGGTCACTCGTAAGAACAAAGCCCGTTTGATTTATTGTTTTACCTCTAGACTTTGCAACGTAGTATTTCAAAAACACCATATCGTCTACTTCGTCTCTCTTCGTGTTTGATGTAATGCAAATCCTTTGAGACGCATCTTTCTTCGCAAGTATAGTGTATGAATCGCCTGTATAATCAACGGTAGGAATATCCGTTTCAACCGTAATACTAGAAGAATTAAACCTTACTCCGAGAGATTTTCCGTTTTCGTCATAAGCCTTAATATTCGACATTTCCAAACCGCTTATAGAACCAAGCAACCAAACACCGAAATATCCGCTATCGCCGGAAGCCGTTTGTCCTGCAGAAGACGGATAATATAAATTTTCATATACCCCCGTGGAAATATTTATTCTATATGCACCAATTTTTATATTGCTTTCCAATCTTTCAAAAATAAATCTATACGAATAACTTTCATCCAAACATAACCCGTTTGCGTTAAACCACATATTTCCACCGTTAGCCGTTGTGTAGGGGTATCCGACTGTCGGAGCGGTTGTCGTAAACATACCCGTTTGGGTTAAACCGTTCGTAGTTATAGCGTCTACGGTATACTCGATAACAACCTTACTTCCGATATCAGAATACGGTTTTTCCGTCACTATATATGTACCACTCGTAATGTCCGCACTTTGAACAACGCTACCCGTTTTATTGCATACGGCATTTTTTATAACAGCGTAATATTGATTACGTCCACCGTCAAACCTAACGCCCAAATCATTACCTTGCTCGTCACATATAAATACGTTTTCCAAAATAACGTCGCCTATACCGCCTTCACTTGCCCAAATACCGAAATAGTTATTTGCAGTATTAGAAAAACCCGACCCCGCAACGGAAGTAAAACTGTTTGTCGATTGCGAACTGTCGCTTGACGTTTTTGTCACTGTATTCGTAAACGTATTACTTGCGTTTACAGTAATTTCCACAAGATATTTACACCCCGATTCGTACATATTAAAAGAACCGAATTGTAGCCTACCATTCCCATTCCAAACGTTTGAACCGCTTGCATTAGGGTCGGTTGAAGACAAAACACCGAATTGCGTTGCAGTGACTGCACTCTTCTTAACTTCATAGCCGATGTAGACCTTTGAACCTACGGAAATATTCTCAATCGGCACGTCGCTTATCATGGTCGTAGCATTTAACGCCCCCGAAGAATAGTTATTGGCAACGGTATAAGTTGCAGACGGTGTAGGCACGCCGTCCGCTATAACCGTTTTGTCGGATAGCGAAAGAACTGCGCCAAACGTTGCAATCGCAACGATAATACTCAAGGCAATTATTGTTACATTTTTCCTTATTGAAGTAAACATATTACTCCTCCCCTTTATATTCTTTATTTCATTATAAGCGTTTTTGCATTTATTGTATAGAATTATATTGCACAAAAATAGTAAATTCCTGCCGAAATTTAACAAAATATTCCTTTTATTATTGACAGATACGGAAATAATGCTATAATAAGGCTATGCTAAATTTGGTTTACGACGTGGAAAAATTAACGCACGTCCTAAAAAATTTCTCTTTGCTTACCCGCGCGTCTATTTGTATATTAGACGTGTCTTTCAACACGATTGCCTGTTACAGCGGTAAAATTTCTTATTGTAATAATTTGCGAAACAGCAACGAAAATCTCAATAAGTTATGTTCCGTTCCGAACAGCACCGCCATTAAAACCTGTTGTCAGACCAAGTCTTCCGTAACCTATACCTGCCACGCGGGTATCGTGGAAACGATTACTCCCTTGTTTTATAACGACATCTTAATCGGTTATATTATTTTCGGCGGGCTTAAAGATACCGAACAAACCTACACTAATCCCAAAATTATAGAAAACGTTTGTCAAAAATATAATTTGGATTACGATAAATTTAAAATACTTTTCGACAATCTTCCTTCCTTTTCGTCCGAACAACTCGAAGCGTATATCGAAATATTAAATCTTTCGACAAGTTATATCATCGAAAAACAGTTGCTAAAACCAAACGAAACCGTTTTAAGCGCGAAAATTATGAGTTATATCAAGTCCAACATTAACTCTAATCTCAACCTGAAAACTTTATGCGATACCTTCTATATCTCCCCTAAAACCCTGTATTCGGTCGTTAAAAAAGCAACGGGTATGACCGTGAATAACTATATAAATTCGATACGAATCGAAAACGCGCAAAATATGCTCATTATAACGAATAAACCTATTTCCGAAGTCGCTATAAGCGTCGGCTTTTACGACTACAACTATTTCATTAAAGTCTTCAAAAAACAAACCGGCGGAATAACCCCCTTGCAATACAGAAAGAAAAATACTATTTCTAATTGAGATTTTTTATCGCTTTACTCTGCCCCTTTGCACTTTTTATATCGAAAAATTCCCCTTCTTTAAGTACAAAAAATCCGCAGGTATGTAACCCCGCGGATTTTATTTTTTTTATTGATAAATACGCGATTTAATAAAAAATACTAATTCCCGTACTTTACCCCCATACTCGATAGAAAAAGCGTAAATCCCGATATGCTACTCTTCGCGATTCGCAGTCGCACTTTCAAGTTCTTTCACCGTATATCGATGGTTGTGTAGACCTTCCCGCCCGTAATGATTATGTCCGTGAATATGGCATACCGTATGCGTGTGTGTCCTTCCGTCGTGCGTATGCGTAAAAGCATGTCGGTGCAAATGCGAGTGGCTGATACCCAACGTATCGATAACGACAAACACCGTTCCCGCTATCATTACGGTGAGTGCTATAAGATATATCAGCGTCAGTTTCTCCCCAAGCACTATAAAAGATTAAAACGTTCCAACAAACGGAGCCACGGCGTAATATGCGCTTGTCTTTGCCGCACCCAAGCCGTTTTGGGCTTTTACGTATAAGAAAATGCTTAACCCGTACGCTACGAACCCAAGCCCCATTGCAAACAATATATACTTAATCTCCGGCATCGTTTCCCCGAGAATAAGCGCAATCACGAACGAACCACCACCCGAAAACAAACCTTTTAGCAGGACTATTTCGTATGCACTCTTATTCGATATACTTCTCGTGCAGTTGTTTTCAAGCCCCCAACATACCGTTGCAAGCAATACGAAAAGAGAACCGTAAGAAAAAACGAAACTGCCACTTCCTTCAAACGAAAGAATAACGCTCGAAACCGTGATAAGACAAATCGCTATCCACAATCTCTTGCCAACCCCTTCCTTAAACACCAACAAGGCAATCAATGCGGTTGCCACTATTTCAAAGTTGCCGAGTAACGAAGCGTTAGACGCAGAACCGTACTTTATTCCCAACATAAGAAATATGGGGGCTATTATGTCGAGAACAATCATTGCGACGGTATACGGTAAATCTTTTTTGCCGATACGCTTGGATTTATCTTCTTTTTTTATCTTAAAGGCGTATAAAATGCCAACGCCAACCCCCGTACCTATATATAAAAAGGCCGCCATAAAAGTTGGCGAAACACTGCCTAATAACAATTTGGAAAAGGGCGTGTTTAACGCATAAAATACTGCCGCAAGCAAAGCGTACAAAATAAGCGTGCCTTTCTTCATCGAAAAATCTCTCCTTAGTCAATAACTTTGTTTTTACATAATTCCTCAAACAAGTCATAATCGTTTAAGGATAATGCACTTACAACAGAAAAATGTCCGCAATTGTCTCTTAAAAATCCCCTATCCTCTTCTTCTGGACAAAAAATCTTTATCAACGTCTTTTCGTGTTTATTATATACAGCTGGCGAAAATTTAGTTTTTAATTCTTGTATCTTATCGTCACGCAATTCTTCCTTTGTTACTCTACTACTTTCAATACGCATCACCACCTTTTCTTTATATGAAAACAGCGCCAACCATCAAGGTAAGCGCTGTAATCTTTTATTCAAACAATCCACTCTTAATAACCTTTTGAAGATTCGACTTAACCTCATCATATACTTCGGTTAACAAACTATCGGTTGATTTTCACTATATTCTCGTATGAGCATCAAATCAATTCAAAAGACAGACAATAAAAAACCCAGTAATCATTAGATAATTACTGGGTTTTTTATGTCTTTGTTGTACGAAATAGCTGCACTGCATTTTTATATGTTTCAGTAGGTTTGCGAGCAAAAGACGATGTGTTTCACTCAAAGATGATAAAA
>CAMEHL010000002.1 GCA_945917475.1 uncultured Clostridia bacterium
TTTATACGGATTTTATTATGTAAATTCCGGGCGTTTAGTTTTGCAGGCTTGGCACTTTTTTGTCCTGACCGCGATGTTATAATATATAGTGAAGGAAAACTTTGGAAAAAAATTAAAGGCAGGTTCGTTATGAACAAAAAAAGACTCACGACTACTATTATTTTACTGTTTTTGCTGTTTGCGTCGGCTTTCGGCAATTACGCCAACAGCGGCAACGATTATTACGCAGACAGAGCGTTGCTATTCGGATTTCTGGATTTCTGCATATCCTGCGCATGTATGATGTTCATCCCGTTTATTTGCAGATTAAGCGAAAAAAAGAAAATAAAATATGAAGAAGGTAGGAAAATCTGCAAGTGGAACAGCATAATCTTGTTTATAGTATCCGTATTGCTGAATGTAACTGTCGGCGTCGGAATTATCGGCGGGCTAGGCGCGCTGTGCTTTTATTTCATAAACAAATGGCTTTTCGTGCAAGATAAAGAAGTAAAAGACGATAACGGCGAAACCGAACGGAAAGAAAACGCCGCCGAAACCCCGCGGGAAGAGACGACGGAAAAAAGCGTTTCCGCGGATACGGAAAAAGAAGAGAGCGTTAAATAATATCGCCGTTTTAACGGACGACTGCGCGACGGATATTTTATCCGCCGCGGTTTTGTCGTGCGGCGGAGTTTCGGGCGAGACGGAGCGAAAAAACGCTATTTTTATTAAACCGTTGACAGCAATGGCAAAAAGTTGTATACTTTTATAGTAATGCCAAAAAAAAGGACAACCGTATGCGGGTTTGCTGCGGTTACGGAGTCGCTCGTGCCCGATTGTGCGGAAGAAAAAAAACCGAAAAAGAAAAAATGGCTTAAATACGCCGTATGTATTCTTCTGCTCGTCGCCCTTGCCGCGCTTACTTTCCGGTATCTTTTAAAAGACGCGTCGTTGCCCGAAGTTTTTAAGACAATAAAAAGCGCAGACCCGTATCTTTTACTGCTGGCTGTGGCGTTTACGCTCGGCTACGTTCTGTTCGAAGCGTTGGGGCTTTTCGCGGTGATGCGTTCTCACGGGAACAGGACGCGGTTTATCAGTACGATAAAATACGCCGCGGCGGACTTTTATTTTTGCGGAATCACTCCGTCAGCGTCGGGCGGTCAGCCCGTGGTGGCGGTGTTTATGGCGAAAGACGGCGTGTCGGTCGCCTTTTCCACGATAGTCCTGCTGCTCAGCACGGCGACTTTCAAAATGGTGCTCGTTCTTTTAAGTCTGTTGTCGCTGTTTTTCATTTCGCCTATGATTTTTGCGAGCGGTAACGTTCTGCTCGCGGTGCTGTTCTTCGTCGGACTGGTAATAAACGTACTGTTTATTCTTTTCTGTCTGCTGCTCGTGTATAAACCGTCTGTCGTGGAATCGTTCGGCAGAAAAACCCTTAAATTTCTGCACAGGATAAAGATAGTTAAAAACGTCGGAAAGGCGGGCGAAAAACTCGATAAGATGCTTGAAAGTTACCGCGAAGGCGCGGAATACGCCAAATCGCACTTCGGCGTGGTGGCGAGAATGTTTTTATACACGCTGATTCAGCGCGTGCTTTTGTTCTCGGTGGGCTACGTCGTCGCGGTAGCTCTCGGCGCGAAAAGCGACTATTTCGTGTTTATGTCTATTCAGGCGGTAATCGCCACCGCGGTGGACTCTATGCCTTTCCCGGGCGGGGTGGGGCTGTCGGAAACTATGTTCAAAAGGCTGTACTCGCTGGTGTATACGCCCGCGCTGATGATGCCCGCGTTGTTGCTGACCAGGGGGATTTCCTTTTATCTGCTTTTAACGCTTACGGGATTATATATATTGATTTACTGCGTTTTCCGTCTCGTGCGGGGTTCCGTCGCCGCTAAACGCAAGGAGAAAAACTTATGAAAAAGAAACTCGTCGGATTCTGGGATTATACCGTGATTTTAACATATCTCGGCTTTTGTTCGGGTATTGCGGGGATAATTTTCGCGCTCGTAAAAAAACCGAACACGAACGTTTCCTGGTCGTTTATTCTGCCCCTTTTCTGCCTTATGTTCTGCGGACTTTGCGACACTTTTGACGGCGTGATTGCAAAAACCAAGAAAAACAGAACCAAATCGGAAAAGCGTTTCGGCTCGCAGATAGATTCGCTCTCTGATATGGTGTGTTTCGGCGTTCTGCCCGCGGTAATAGGTTACCGCATAGGTCTTAAACAGCCCACCTGGATAATCTTACTCGTTTTCTACTGCCTTATGGCTTTGATACGCCTTGCGTATTTTAACGTGGAAGAAATAGAAAAAGACGTTGAAGCCTGCCTTGCGGAGAAAGAAGCGCAAAAACAAACCC
Source organism: uncultured Clostridia bacterium (assembly GCA_945917475.1). Lineage (GTDB taxonomy): Bacteria > Bacillota > Clostridia > Christensenellales > Borkfalkiaceae > UBA1259. The sequence continues at coordinate 2,338 of CAMEHL010000002.1, forward strand.
AGACCGAGTCGAAAGACGACGGACTTAAAATGCGTTCGGGCGATTTCGGCGAAGAAGTCTGCACAGATATGGCGGCAGTTGAAGTGGCGGCCGCCAAGGATAAGCAAAAGAGAAAATTCTATTACGGGCTGCCCGTAACGAACACCGCCTGGATATTCCCGCTGGTGTTCTGTTTCAAACCGTTTTTAGGCGAGTTTTTCGGCTGGCTTTACGCCGCCGCGCTTTTCGTCGTGGGCGTGCTTTTCGTGGTGAAGTTCAAAATAGTGAAATTCAACGTAAAACAGGCTCTGCCCGTGGTTATTCTCTGCGCACTGGTATTTATAGGTCTCGTGATAACGAGCGTCGTTTTAGAACTTAAATGGTAGCGTAAATGATAGTAGACAGACAGGGCAAAGTTCTCGTTAAAGACGACGCGAAGAAATCTCAGAAGTTTCTGTACCGCACTTTTTTAGGCAGGGTGTTGCTTAAAATCCTGACGAGACCGTTTGTTTCGCGGCTGGTCGGAAAATATAAAAGCGGCAGGGCGTCCGCGCGCGGCGTAAAGAAGTTCATCGCGAAAAACAATATAGATATGAGCGATTACGAAAAACGCGAGTACCTATCTTTCAACGATTTTTTCACGCGCAGAATAAAAGACGGGGCAAGGCGGATAGACGATACGCCCGCGCACCTTATCGCGCCGTGCGACGGGAAACTTTCCGTGTATACGGCGGACGAAAAAGGCGTTTATCCGATTAAGAATTCCTATTACGATATAGCGGACCTGACGGGCAAAGAGAACGCCGCTGAATTTTACGGTGGAACGATTCTCGTTTTCCGCCTGACCGTAGACGACTTTCACAGATATTCCTTTTTCGACGGCGGCACTGCCGAAGAAACGGTAAAAATCAAGGGCGAACTGCATACGGTAAACCCCATAGCGATGGAACGCTATAAAGTTTTTTCTAAAAACGCACGCGAATACACGCTTATTCACACCGACCACGTCGGCGACGCGGTTGTTGCGGAGATAGGCGCGCTTATGGTGGGGAAAATCGTAAATTCGGGCAAGCGCGAATTTGCGCGCGGCGAAGAAAAGGGCTATTTCGAATTCGGCGGTTCTACGGTTATAGTCGTTCTCGGAAAGGGTGCGGTTACAATCGACGGCGACATACTCAAAAACAGCGCGGACGGCAACGAAACCAAAGTCCGTCTCGGCGAAAAAATAGGCGTAAAGCGGGCGGAATAACAGGCGAAAGGTCGGGCGGCGGCGCGTACGTAAACAGACCGCGCGGGTTCAGGAATTAAAAGAGCGGAGAGCAAAAAAAGGAAACGTTGCGCCGGAATATGGCGGCGCATATACTAAAACGGTAAAGGATAAAGGTATGGAAAAAATAATGAAGTTAATCGGTAATTTCCGCATAGAAGGAGAGCCGATAAGCGCGGAACGGTTCGGCGAAGGGCATATCAACGAAACGTATCTCGTTAAAACGAGCGCGGACGGCGGGGAAAGGAAATATATTTTTCAGAAGATAAATTCGGGACTGTTCCCCGACGCCGGAAAACTTATGAACAATATTAAACTCGTAACCGAGTTCAACAGAAAGAAAATCGCCGAACGCGGCGGCGATCCCGACAGGGAAAGCCTTACCATAATATATACTAACGACGGCAAACCCTACTTAAAATCAGAGTGCGGCAATTACAGAATATATAAATATATAGACGGCATTGCGTATCAGGTGGTCGAAAAACCCGAGCATTTTTACCAGAGCGCGGTCGCTTTCGGTAATTTTGCAAATCTTCTTGCCGAATTCGACGCGAAAAGCCTTTACGAAGTGCTGCCCGATTTCCACAACACGGTAAAGAGATTCAACGATTTCAAAAAATCGCTCGCGCTTAACGCTTCGGGAAGGGCGGACGAAGTGAAAAAGGAAATAGAGTTCGTTCTGTCGCGCGAAAAATATTGCGATAAAATCACGTCTTTATTAAACAGCGGCAAAATGCCCACCAAGGTTACGCATAACGACACCAAACTCAACAACGTTATGTTCGATAAAATCACGGGGAAATATCTCGCGGTTATCGATCTCGATACGATTATGCCCGGCAGTATATGTTACGACTTCGGCGACAGCATAAGATTCGGCTGCAACCCGAGCACGGAAGACGAAAGGGATTTGAGTAAAGTCAATTTCGACATAAACCTTTTCGAACAGTACGCGAAAGGCTATCTGTCCGCCGTCGGCGCGGGCGCGACTGCGATAGAGCGCGAAAATCTCGCGTTTTCTTCTATTCTGATGACTTACGAGTGCGGAATGAGATTTCTTGCCGACCACATAGACGGCGACAAATATTTCCATATTTCACGCGAAAATCAGAATCTCGACAGGGCGAGAACGCAATTCAAACTCATAGAAGATATGGAAAAACTCCTGCCCGAAATGAACGCCATTGTGGCGAAATATTAAAATTTAACCTTATAACGGCATATAGAAAACGGCTATCGGGCGGTGTTTAACTAAAAAAGGAAAAACGAAATAAACGGAAAGATAAAAAGCGGTGCGGTCGCATAAAATGCGACCGCACCGCGGCTTTTAAATTTTTTTGACGTTATAACGTTATTTTTTCCTGTCCGCCCATAAACGGTCTTAAAACTTCGGGAACGGTAACCGAGCCGTCCGCGTTCTGGAACTGTTCTATAATCGCGGGGAACACGCGTGAAGTCGCAAGACCCGAACCGTTAAGCGTATGCACGAACTGCGTTTTACCGTTAACGTCGCGGTATTTGGTGTTGTTTCTTCTCGCCTGATAATCGCGCGCGTTGGACACAGAACTCACTTCTTTGTAAATGCCCATAGAAGGAATCCATACTTCTATATCGTACGTTCTCGCCATAGAAGCGGAACAGTCGCCCGCCGCGAGTTTGCTTATGCGGAAATGGAGACCTAATTTTTCCATTAAAGACGCGGCTTTGTTCACGAGTTCGCCGAAAGCGGCGTCGCTTCCTTCCTGCGTGGTGTACTGCACCATTTCCACCTTATTGAACTGATGACCGCGAATCATTCCGCGTTCTTCCGCGCGGTAAGACCCCGCCTCTTTTCTGAAACAGGGGGTATAGGCGAAGAATTTCATCGGGAGTTTTGCGTTGTCTATGATTTCGCCCGAATAAAGGTTGACGAGCGCGGTTTCCGCGGTGGGGAGCATAAAGCGGTTTTTCTTTCTGTCCTCGTCCACGTCTAACCAATACACTTCGTCTGAAAATTTTGGAAACTGCCCCGCGCCGAATCCGCAGTTATAACCGAGTTGCAGGGGCGGAAGAATAAATTCGTAGCCGTCTTTTAAGTGTTCCGAAATAAAGAAGTTCAGAAGCGCCCATTCGAGTCTTGCGCCTTCTCCGCGGTATACCCAGAATCCGCCGCCCGACAGTTTAACGCCGCGCTGATAGTCTATTATGCCGAGTTTGGTACATATATCGACGTGGTTTTGCGGTTTGAACGAAAACTCGGGTTTTTCGCCGACAACCTTAATCACTTCGTTGTTTTCTTTTTCGCCGCTCTTTAAGTCTTCGTCGGGGATATTCGGCATAACGCAAAGCATATCGAACGCTTTTTGTTCGAGTTCTTTCGCTTCCGCGTCTTTTTCGGCGATTTCTTCGCCGAGTTTTCTCATCTCCGCGAAAATGTCGTCTACGGGCTTGCCCGTCTTTTTAAGCGCGGGTATTTCCGCCGACACCTTGTTGCGCTGCGCTTTTAACGTTTCGACGTAAGACACGGCTTTTCTTCTCTTTTCGTCGATTGCCAAAAGCGCGTCTAAATCCGCGTCGTAACCTTTTCTCGCGAGCAGTTCTTTAATATGCTCTTTGTTTTCCTGAATTCTTTTTAAGTCTAACATAAACGGTCTCCGTTTCGGGTTGTAATTGAGTTATATATCAATTATAACGGTATTTTAAGAGAAAATCAATAAAAACGTCGGAAAAAATAAATTTACGCGCAGTTTTTTTCTTTTTCGGCTGCATCGTGCGCAAAAATGAAAAATTTTAACATTTTTACGGTAATTCGCGTTAATATGATTGCTAAAACGGCAAAACAATGTTAAAATATCTCAAAAGAGGTTTTTATGAAAGACAGATTGTTTCATCTGAAAGAATTTATCGATAAAAACGGAAAAGTTACCGTGCACGAACTCGAATGCGCGTTTCGCGGCGTGTCGTCAATGACGTTGCGGAGAGACTTAATACGGCTCGAAGAACAGAACGCCGTTCTGCGCGTACCGGGCGGCGCGGTTTCGATGGATTCGGTGGTAAGGGCGAAAGAAGCGGACGTCTCCAAGCGCATAAATTACAACGCTTCTGAAAAACTCGAAATCGCCGAAAAAGCCGTCGCGCTCGTAGAGCCTAAGAGTTGCGTTTTCATAGACGGCGGTTCGACGACGACGTATTTTGCGCGCGCTCTGCCCGACGATAATTTTTATATACTTACCAACGCGCTGATTATCGCGGAAACGATATTGAGAAAAGAAAAACCCACGGTCGCGCTTTTAGGCGGCGATTTAAAAAAGAACAACTTCATCACGGTCGGCAAAACGTGTCAGGACTTCATCGACAACGTGAATATTCAGACGGCGGTGATGACCGCAACGGGGTATATCCGCGATACGGGCGATTTTACCTGCGGAAGTCAGTCGGAAGCGGAAGTAAAACGCAAAGTCATAGAAAAAGCGGATTACGTTATAATGCTTTTAGACAGTTCCAAAGTCAACAAGAAAACGCCCTACACTTTCGCGCGGCTTACCGACGTAAACTGCATGGTGGTGGACAAAAACTTCTCGCGCGATTTAAAAGCGGGAATAGAAGCGCAGGGCGTGCGCGTGGTGTAACCTAAAACGTACCGCTTTTAAGAGCCGCTTTGTATGCGGCGCGGGCAAGGCGAAAAAAACGGCGGGATATTCCGCCCCGCGTCGGTTGCTCACGGCGGCAGGGCGCAACGCGGCGAATAGTCCGCACGGCACGGCGGCAACGCCGCCGTAAAAGACGATAACAACGGGAAAAATAAGATATGTTTTTTAAGAATTTAAGAAAGGACATCAACGCGGCGAAAGCGAACGACCCCGCGGCGAGAAACAAATTCGAGATATTTCTCACCTATTCGGGCGTGAAGGCTCTTTCGTGGCACAGGTGGGCGCACTTTCTGTATAAAATAAAACTGAAACTGCTTGCGAGAATGACCAGCCAGTTCGCGAAGTTTCTGACGGGTATAGAAATTCACCCGGCGGCGAAAATAGCGGGCGGCGTGTTTATCGACCACGGCGAAGGCGTGGTAATAGGCGAAACCGCCGAAATAGAAGAAGGCGTCGTGATTTATCAGGGCGTTACGCTGGGCGGCACGGGCAAAGAAAAGGGTAAACGACACCCCACGATCAAAAAGGGCGTTATGATAAGCGCGGGCGCGAAGATACTCGGCGGGTTCACCGTGGGCGAATACGCCAAAATAGGCGCGGGCGCGGTGGTGCTTAAAGAAGTTCCGCCTTACGCTACGGTAGTCGGCGTGCCGGGAATGGTCGTGAGAATAAACGGCGAGAAAGTAACCGACCTGCAACAGGAAAAATGCGATCCGCTTCAACGCGAAGTGTGCCATTTGAGAGACAGGGTGTGCGAGTTGGAAGAAATCATCGCGAAAAACGGGCTTAAACTGCCCGAAAACGGAGAACCGCAGAAAGCGGATAAGGAAAACGGAAATGAAAATATATAATACGCTTACGGGCAGAAAAGAAGAATTTAAACCGATAGAAGACGGCAAAGTCAAAATGTACGCCTGCGGCATAACCGTTTCGGGCGAAGCGCACATAGGGCACGCGTATCAGGCTCTTATTTACGATATAATAAGAAAGTATCTCGAAAAAAAGGGTTACGACGTGGTGTACGCGCGAAATTATACCGACGTGGACGACAAAATCATCGCAAAGTCCAACGAAACGGGTATCCCCGCGGATAAATACGCCGCGGATATGATAAAGACCATCGACAAGGAAATGAAACGGTTTCAGGTGGATGACCCGACCGTCTGGATAAAGGCGACCGACTGCGTGGGCGACATTATAGGGTTTATAAAAACGCTTATCGAAAAAGGGCACGCTTACGCCACCGACAAGGGCGACGTGTATTTTTCGGTGGACAGTTTCAAAGGTTACGGCAAACTCTCGCACAGAAATCTCGAAGACGCTATGAACGGCGTCCGTATCGAAAACGACGAAAGCAAGAAAAACCCGCTCGACTTCGCGCTGTGGAAGTCCGCGAAAGAAGGCGAGCCGTTCTGGAATTCCCCCTGGGGCAAAGGCAGACCCGGCTGGCATATAGAATGTTCGGCAATGAACAGAAAAACGTTCGGCGACAGAATAGATATACACGGCGGCGGCAGAGACCTAATCTTTCCGCATCACGAGAACGAAATCGCGCAGACGGAAGCGCTTACGGGCAAACCTTTCGCGGAGTTCTGGATTCACAACGGGCTTATTAAAGTGAACGGTCAGAAAATGAGCAAATCTCTCGGCAACAGCCTGCTTTTAAAAGATTTGCTCGACGAATATTCGCCCGAAACGGTTAAATTCGCGCTGCTTTCGACTAATTACCGCGCGGATATAAATATCACCGACGACCTTTTCCCCGAAGCGAAAAAACATCTCGTTTCTTTCTATTCTGCAATCAGGGCAGCGCAGGACGCGGGTATAGAAATCGCGGGCGAGTATCCCGCAATAGACGAAAAATTCAACTCCGCTATGGACGACGACTTTAATACCGCGCTCGCTATAAGCGACCTGTTCGGATACTTTAAAAAGATAAAAGCGCTCGTCGCCGCAAAAGACCCTGCCGCAGGCGCGATGATAAATCAGATAAGAAAGACGTATTCGCTTTTAGGTTTGTTCAAGGCGGATGCGTCCGGGTTTTTGTCGGACGGCAAAGAGCAAATCCCCGCGGATATAACCGCGCTCGCGGATAAAATGCAGTCGGCACGCGCCGTGAAAGATTACGCGGCGGCGGATGCTTACCGCGCGCAGATAAACGCCGCGGGCTATAACGTGGCTATTTCCAAAGACGGTTACACACTCACGAGAACAAAATGAAACCGCGCGCGGGAAAGGCAGGGTTTATACTTTTCGGCATACTGTCCGTGGCGGCGGTGGTCGTCGGAATTCTGCATATTCCCATTCTCGCCGCGCTCGGAGTAGACGTTTTCGCTCTGCGCGGACTTCTCGCGTTTACCGCTTTACCCGTAGCGGGCTTGTCGGGCGTTCCGCTTGCAATTTTTATGTTAAAGGTTATGAACGGGTGCAAAAAAAGAAAATCAAAGAACGGGAGTTCTTTTAATAATAAGGATTACGCTATGTATAAAATCACTTCAAAAGAATTAAGAGAAAAATGGATAAAGTTTTACGAATCCAAAGGGCATATCGATATCGGCGCGGTATCGCTTATCGGCGACGGAACGACGGGCGTTATGTTCAACGTGGCGGGTATGCAGCCGTTAATGCCCTATCTGCTCGGCAAACCGCACCCGTCCGGCAAAACACGGCTGTGTAACGTTCAGGGCTGCGTGCGCACCGTCGATATTGATTCCGTAGGTGACGCAACTCACTTCACTTTTTTCGAAATGATGGGCAACTGGTCGCTCGGCGACTACTTCAAAAAGGAAAAAACCGCCTGGACTTTCGAACTGTTAACAAAAGTGTTCGGTTTCGACAAAGACAAAATCTGTTCTACCGTGTTCGAGGGTAACGACTCCGTTCCGCGCGACGACGAGACTGCGGAACTGCTTAAAAATCTGGGCGTCCGTCCCGAAAACATTTTCTATCTTCCCAAAAAGGACAACTGGTGGGAGTTGGAAGGCACGGTCGGCACGCCTTGCGGACCCGATAACGAATGGTTCTATCCGAGAGAAGACGGCGAAGATTCTTCCGACTTTTTAACGGGCAACCGTTACGTAGAAATAGGCAACGACGTGTATATGCAGTACAAAAAATGCGAGGGCGGCAAATACGTCGAACTCGACCGCAAAAACGTGGATACGGGCTTCGGACTCGACAGGCTGCTTGTGTTCCTGAACGGGCTTGACGACGGTTATAAAACCGACCTTTTCGACGGCGCGATAAAATATCTCGAAAAGGCGTCGGGCAAGAGTTACGACGGGGACGAAACGGCGCGCAAGGCTATGCGCATAATATCCGACCATACGAGAACGGCGGTTATGCTTATAGGCGACGCGAACGGAATTCTTCCGTCAAACACGGGCGCGGGATATATTTTAAGAAGACTTCTCCGCAGGGCAATCAGATACTGCAAAACGCTCGGCATAGACGCCGTCGAAATGAAAGGCGTGGCGGCAGTCTTTATTGAAAAGGTTTACGACAAGGCTTATCCCGTTCTCGTCGAAAAAGAAGATTATATCTTATCCGAAATAGAAAAAGAAATCAAAAAATTCGAGGCGACTCTCGCCGCGGGCATAAAGGAATTCGATAAAACGGTTACGGGCATAGAGAGAAAGAACGCTTTTATGGCGCAGAAAGACGCCGCTTACGTTCCCGAAACGACAATCTCGGGCAAAGCCGCGTTCAGACTGTACGACACTTACGGTTTCCCGCTCGAACTGACCGAAGAACTCGCCGCCGAGCGCGGGTTTTCCGTCGATAAAGCGGGATTTGACGAAGCGTTCAAAGCGCATCAGGAACTCTCGAAAGCGCAAGCCGCGGCGGCGAAAGGCGGACTTACGGCGCGCAACGAAATTACCACGAAGTACCATACCGCAACGCATATAATGCTCGCGGGGCTCAGAAAAATGTTCGGCGACAAAACCGAACAGAAAGGCTCTAACATCAACGAAGAACGTCTGCGTTTCGACTTCAACTGCGACCATAAAATGACCGACGAAGAACTCGCTTCGCTCGAGAAATTTGTAAACGACGCCGTCGCCGCCAAAATCGACGTCGTAAGAACGGAAGTTCCTTATTCCGACGCAACGGCAAGCGGAGCGTACGGCGTGTTCCACGCCGATTCGCCCGACCAGATTGTTTCCGTCTACACCATAGAAGGCATAGACAAGCAGATATGCGGCGGACCGCACGTCGGCAATACGTCCGAATTAGGGAAGTTCAGAATCGTCAAAGAAGAAAGTTCTTCTTCGGGCGTGAGAAGAATAAAAGCGGTTTTAGAATAAAAAACGTCCGCGGGAGAGTTTTCGCTCTCCCGCGGAAGAACATAAAAACCGCCGCGTACCGAAAAAACGAGAAAAATTATTTTAAGCGTAAATATCGTTTGACAAAACGCGCTAAAAGATATAAAATAAATAAGCCTAAAAAGGAAAGGCTTCCGCGTGTTTCATAGCGGCGGAAGACTTAAACCCGAAAAGCGTATAAAACATACGCGCCATTAGCGCAATTGGATAGAGCGCAGGTCTACGGAACCTGAGGTTAGGGGTTCGACTCCCTTATGGCGCGCCAGACGCAACCTTATTCGAATATAAGGTTGCGTTTTTCTTTTTACATTTCATAATTTTTCAGTTTAATACCAAAACGCTCGACTTTTGCTCTTTAACAACTGAGTAGCCCCGACTTTCAAAAAACGGCTCTGCAGTAATCGATGCAAAAGTTCTGATTTCCGCATAATCTTTTTGCCGTCCGAAGGGATATATCAATCTTCTATTATAAGATTTCGTTTGTATTCTGTCGCCGTAATAATCGTTTCCCTTACGATTGACAAAAGACAGGGCGTATGTTCTTTACCGTCGTTTTCCGTTGGCGGCGATTTACCGCTAAAACGGGTATGGATAAAACTCGATTCCTTTTTATTTCTTGCCAAAAGCAAAAATAAATGTTATACTGTAACAAAACGGTTAAAATCGTTGTTGCGGAAAATGTAACGGCAAATACGGGAAGATAAACGGGAAAGGAAATTTTTTTTGCGGAGAAGAAGATGAAATACGCGGTTGTTACGGGCGCATACGGCGGAATGGGTTATAAAACAGTCAAAGCGCTCGCGGGGGCGGGGTTTACCGTGTTCGCGCTCGATAAAAACGTGGGGCAGGCGGAAGAAAGAATCGTGCCTATCCGCACGGACGTTACCGACGCGGAAAGCGTTAAAAGCGCGTTTGAAGTCGTTAAAGCGGTTACGGACGAACTGTTCGCCGTGATACATTTCGCGGGCGTATATATGCTCGATTCTCTTATAGAGATGCCCGACGCCGATTTCGAGCGCATTTTCAGAATCAATTTTTTCGGGGCGTTTTACGTCAACAAAACGTTTAAGCCCTTACTGAAAAAGGGCGGCAGAATCGTAATGACTACGAGCGAACTTGCGCCGCTCGACCCGTTGCCGTTTACGGGGGTTTACGCCGTAACCAAAAGCGCGCTCGACAAATACGCGTATTCGCTTAAAATGGAACTCCAACTTTTAGGGGTTTTTGTTTCGGTAATCCGTGCGGGAGCGGTTTCTACGGGTATGCTCGGCGTATCTACCGCCGCTCTCGAAAAGTTCTGCGAAAAAACCGCCGTCTACCGCTATAATGCGGCAAAGTTCCGCAAAATAGTGAACGGCGTCGAAGCGAAAAGCGTTCCGCCCGAAAAGATTGCGGAAAAAACGCTTAAAATTCTGCGCGCGAAAAACCCGAAATTCGCATACTCCGTCAACAGAAACAAACTTCTGCTCCTTCTGAACGCTCTCCCGTACCGCTTGCAGTTTTTCGCGATAAGAAAAATCTTAAAACGGAAAGACGATTAGGTCGGTTTTAACGGCAAAACCGCAAAAACCAATCGCAAAACGGTTGCGGCGGAATAATGTGTAACGGAAAAACGCGTGACTGAAAAGGCAAAAAAATAATAAGGAAACAATACGTAAAAACACCGACCGCCGCCTTGCGTTTTAAGGCGGCGGGCTAAAAAAGCGGCGCAGCGATATTTTATCGCTGCGCCGCCGACTTTTCGCATATCGGAAAAGTTCAGGGTATGGGGAAATAAGGTTGTTCGGGTATATCGAAAGAGTCTCTCCACTCTTTTATGCGGCGTTCTATTTCTTCTTTCTGCTCGTTGAATTTATCTTCGTGTTCGCGGATTATTTCGGCAAATTCTTCGCGCCGCTGTTCCGCTCTTTCGCGTATTTCGTCTTTGATTGCCTGCGTTTTTTCTTTCGCCTGTTCTTTCAGTTCTTCCACCGCGGCTTTGTATTCGTCTTTCAGCGCGTCGTATTCTTCTTTAAGGGCGTCGTATTCCGCCTGCGCCGCCGCGCGTTCTTCTTCCGTCAGCGTTTCGTCGTCGAGTTTCGCCTTAACTTCTCTCAACTGTTGTTCGAGTTGGAAAAGTCGTTCGAATTCTGTTTTCAGTTCGTCTACCAAGCCCTTGTACTCTTCGCGGAGATCGGCGGCGATGCCGTTGTTTTCGCAGTAATCCTTAATCAGGTCGAGCATTTCTTCGGGCGACTTTTCGGCTGCTTCTTCGGCGGTCAGTTCAGGGTACAGTTCGAGAACGCGCGATATAAGTCTTGCGTCCTGCAAAGAAACGCCGAGTTCGTCCGCGAGAGCCTGATACTCTTGCAGGTCTTCGGGTTCGACTTTGCCGAAAATGCCTTTCTCATTGAAAAACCCGTTCACTTTTTCGGTTATTTTTTCTTCGAGTTCTTTAACGAACCGCTCGTCTTTGCCGCCTGCGGATATGTATACGGTGGCGTTCTCGGAATCTACGTCCAGAAAGCCGAGTTCGGCGGCGGCGTCTGTGAACGCTTCGGCGGCGTCGCCTACGGATAAGCCTACGAGATTAAGCTCGGCAAGCACCGTCTCGCCGTCCGCGTTTACGGCGTTTACCGCTACCACCACGCCGTCTTTATCGACAACGAGTTCGATTTCGGGATTGATTCTCATACTGACGTAAGAAAGTTCGTCCGCGCTTACGGTAACGGTTCCCGAACAGCCGACCGCAAATCCGCACGCGAGACAAACGCAGGTTATCACTCCGATTATTTTGTAAAACAGTTTCATCTTTTTTCTCCTTGCTTATATTTTTTTATTTGTTTATTCGATTGGCGTTGTCGGACGGCTCCCGACAACGGTCAGGACGGTTTCCGTCAATTATTCCGCTGCATTTTTCTCACCCCCTCGTTTTGTGCTTTCATTAAATAAACGACGGACGAGCCCGATTTATCGCAACAATAAAAAAATTTTTGAAAAATATCCGTATTTTCCCGCCTTTCCCGTTTTACGCGCGAAAAAAGGCGGAACGCCGTTCCGCCTGTCTTATTTCTGCTTTTAACCGTTCTGCCGTTAAGTATAATCCGTGGGCGGGGTAAATAATTGCCCCGTTAAAAATATTCCGCAAAACGCTATTTCATCTCTCCGTCGGGGAAGGGCGGAATATCGTGCTTGCCGTCGCCGCCGTTCTGCGGCGGTCGTTCGTAAGAAACGTCGTCCGTTACTCTCCCAGTCTTGCAGTCCACTTCGAAAACGTAAATTTTGTCGTCGCCTTTGAGTTTTACCGTTACCGAATACATCACTTTGAATTCGCCTTGCTTATACGGGATAGTATAAACGCTGTGATAGGCTACGTCGTTCTCGGTTTTGCCGAGTTGTTCTAAAACCGCCGCGTAAGCCTGTTCCGTCGTAACGTAGCCGTTGACTTTGCCCGAGATCACTTCGCCGTCGGGCGAGTCGCCCTTTTCGGGTTTAAGTGTGTACAAAAGGTTAAGGTCTTTTATTGACATACCCGAAAGTTCGGGCAGGTCTGCATCGCTCAGTTCGTCAATCGCGCTTACCATTTTATCGAGAAGATACATTTTCCCGACGGAAATGCCGTTATCCGCAGCGCGCTTTATCAGCGATTCATCCGCCCTTACCGACTGCGCTATTATAGAACATTCCATAGAAGAATTGTCGAATACTTCTTTTACCTGTTCGGTTACGGTCTGCAAAAAGCCCGCCGCGCCGTCGGGCGACGAAGTATCCACGCTGATTAACATAGAATTGTCGTTTTCCGAGAGATAGCCTTTCACGTACATCGCGCCGACTATCGCGCTGAGCGCGGTTTTAAGTTTAACGCCTTCGAGTTCTAGTCCGACAAGCACGGTCTCGGCGTCCGCGTTTTCCGCTTCGCACGAAAGAACGGTTCTGTTGCCGTCGAGAGAAAGTTCTATGCTGGGGTTGACGTCAAGATATAAAAAAGTGTCCGCGGACGCGGTCGGAACGGGTTCGGGAATTGCTTTACCCGTAAGCAGTCCCGCCACGAACAGCACGGCGCACGCGGCGACCGCGATAAACCGCCTTATAACCGCCTTTCCGTGCGTTTTCGCTTTCCTTACGGGCGTGGCGGCAGGTGCGGCGAGTTGCGGCTCGTTTTCGCACGCCTTTATTATTTTATCCCTTAAATCGGGCGTTTCTTCGCGGAACGCGTCCGCTATTTCGTTTTTTAAACGCGTTTTCATCGTCTCTCCTTTACTACCGCCTGCAACTTGCCGAGCGCGCGGTTGTATTTAGATAAAACCGTGGACAACGGTTTTTCGAGAAGTTTCGCTATTTCTCTGTGTTTAAGCCCCGATACGACGTGCAGAACGATTATTTCGCGTTCTTCTTCCGTCAGCGTTTTAAGCAGTTCGCGCAAGAACGCGTTGTCGACGGCAGTCGTTTCGGGATTCGCGGCGGCAGCGTAATCCGCCGCCTTTTCGTCGAGCGCGGTCGTTCTTCTTTTTATCCTGAAGTATCTTCTGATAAGGTTTATCTCTATGGTGAAAATCCACGCCATAGGCTTGCCTTCCGGCACGTAACGCGTCGCATTTCTGTAAATTTGCAGAAAAACGTTCTGCATAACGTCTTCCGCGTCCGCTTTATTGCCCGTCCTGGACAGAGCGTAAGCGAATACGTCCGTCTTTATAAGGTCGTACAACGCGCCCATCGCCGATGCGTTTCCGCGCGATATTTCGGCGAGCAGTTTTTCTGTTTCGGCGTTTTTATCGCGTGTTTCGTCGCCGCCGATAGCGTAAATCAGAATCAAGTTTTATCGTCCTTTCCGCGTTTATAGTTCAATAATACCACAAAAAGAGATAAAAAACAAGACTTTTTTCGCCGCCCTTTTTCGGCGGTTTACCCATAAAACGGTTTCCGTCCGCCGCGGCTTGCGGACGGCGCGGGTTCGGGCGTGTACGGCTGCGGTTTTGCCGAATTAACGTGATTCCCGCGCCCGCCCCTTTCATAAAAATAATTACCGAGCCGCCCTTTTTATCGCAATTTTGTACGTAAATATTTATCGTTACGCCGAAAAACGCGGCTGTCATTAAACTGACCTTATTAAAAAAAGTTAATCTGGGTATTTTAATATGTCCAAAAATCTGATAAATTGTTTTTAACGTAAGGTTTTCCGTAAACGCACGGCGCGTAACGCGACTGCGAAAAAACGGAAAACAGGTGCGGTAACGAAAATTATTTAAACAAGGAGACGTAAATATGGAAAACAACCGTTATCAGTTAAACAAACAACTCGCCCTTGCCTTTCATCCCGAACTCGAAAACGACGTCGTGTACAGGTGCTTTATAGATTCTCTCATACTGAAAAAGGGGCGCGCGTAAAGCCGTTTTATAACCTTTGCTTATAACTCTCATAACGTTTAAGTTTCGCACGCGGTTGACATTACGCGTTAAAAGGTGTATACTTTATGCGGAATAAGGGTAAAACCCCCTAATAAAAATCAAGGAGAGAATACTTATGGCAAACAGGTTCGTATTGAACGAAACGAGTTATCACGGCAAGGGCGCGATAAAGGAAATCGCGACCGAGATAAAGGGCAGAGGCTTTAAAAAGGCTTTCGTGTGTTCTGACCCCGACCTTATCAGGTTCGGCGTAACCGGAAAGGTAACGGATATTCTCGACGAAAATAAAATCGATTACGAGATATACAGCGAAATCAAACCCAACCCCACTATCGAAAACGTTAAGCACGGCGTGGAATCTTTCAAAAAGAGCGGGGCGGACTGTCTCGTCGCTATCGGCGGCGGCTCGTCTATGGATACTTCTAAGGCAATCGGCATAATCATCGCCAACCCCGAATTCGAAGACGTGCGTTCGCTCGAAGGCGTCGCTCCGACCAAAAACAAATGCGTTCCCATAATCGCCGTTCCCACTACCGCGGGTACGGCGGCGGAAGTTACGATAAACTACGTTATTACCGACGTGGAGAGAAAACGCAAATTCGTCTGCGTAGACCCCAAGGATATTCCCGTGGTGGCGATAGTCGACCCCGATATGATGAGTTCTATGCCCAAAGGTCTTACCGCGGCTACGGGTATGGACGCGCTCACTCACGCTATAGAAGGCTACATCACCAAAGGCGCGTGGGAACTTTCTGATATGTTCCATATCAAAGCGATTGAAATTATCGCAAGGTCGCTCCGCGCCGCAGTCGAAGGCACTCCCGAAGGCAGAGAAGGCATGGCGCTCGGTCAGTACGTCGCGGGCATGGGCTTTTCAAACGTGGGGCTCGGCGTAGACCATTCTATGGCGCACACTCTTTCCGCTTATTACGACACGCCGCACGGCAAAGCGTGCGCTATTCTGCTCCCGACGGTTATGGCTTATAACGCCGAATACACGGGAACGAAATACCGCGACATAGCGATTGCGATGGGCGTTAAAGGCGTGGAAAACATGAGTCAGGCGGAATACAGAAAAGCCGCCGTGGACGCGGTGAAAAAACTGTCCGAAGACGTGGGGATTCCCACTTCGCTCAAAGGTATCGTCAAAGAAGAAGACGTTCAGGCTCTCGCGGAATCCGCTTATGCGGACGCGTGCCGCCCCGGCAACCCCAGAGAAACTTCGGTAGAAGACATAAAAGCCCTTTACAAGTCGCTGATGTAACCGCTTGCGGTCTTTATTACGGAAATCGGCGAAAAGCGGGTTTAAAAAAGCAATAAAGTCGCGCGCCGCCCGATTTTTCGGGCGGCGCGCTTTAAATAAGCGCAAAATCGCGGACTGCGTACTAAACGGATAAACCGCCCCGACGGCGCAGCGGACTAACGTAAACGCCTGACCGCGCGGCGCAGAAAACCATTCCGTTTGTCCCTTTCGCGTGCGAGCGGGAAAATTATTTTCGCTTGACAAATCTTACGATTGTCTGTAATATATTGCCTGTAATATATAAAAGGTTTATAGCGAACGGGAAAAGGGATTGAACCCCCGAAAAAAGGAGAGCAATGATTAACGAGAAAGATTACGGGAAAAACGGCGGCATTGCGGAGTTTTATAACGGCGCGCGCGAGTTTTCCGTTATGCGCAACCTTTACGACTGCGCCGTAAAACAGTTGAAACTCAAACTCGAAATACTTAACAACGAGTTTAACGTGAGATATTCGAGAAATCCCATTCACCACATTGAAAGCCGCCTTAAATCCGCCGACAGCATAATAGCCAAACTTCTTAAAAAGAACCTGCCCGTTTCGATAGAATCGGCGATGAAAAACGTAAACGATATAGCGGGCGTAAGGGTGGTTTGCAGTTATATAGACGACGTTTACGCCGTCGCGGAAATGCTTTTAAGGCAGACGGACGTAAAACTAAACAAAAGACAGGATTACATAGCCGCGCCCAATTACAACGGTTACAGGTCGCTGCATCTCGACGTAAGCGTTCCCGTGTTTTTCTCGGATACAACACAGTTCGTTTCGGCGGAAGTGCAGATAAGAACGATTGCCATGGACTTCTGGGCGAGTTTAGAACACGACGTAAGATACAAAGCGGATAAGAGCAGGCTTCCGGCGGGTATCAACGAAGAAATGCTCGCCTGCGCCGACGAAATCGCGAGAATAGACGTCAAAATGCAGGATATGTATAAGCGTATTCAGCAGGCGGAAAGAAACGGTTAATCGGACAAAAACGACCGTTTGCCGTCGTCATTAACGCGAAAACGCGAAAAAACGTGAAAAAATTTTAAAAACGCTTTTCATACGTTTGACAAATTTAAAAAATACTGCTAACATAAGAGCATAAAAAACAAGGCATAGACATATGAAACATTCGATATTCGTCAATCTTTCCATCGTCGTACTGCTTAGAGGTCTCATTATTAAGAACGGACCTTGTTTTTGCCGTGTTTGATTTATAAATTCAAAAATACAGTGATTTCAAGGTTCTCGGTTTTATCTCGGGGACCTTGTTTTTTTTAAGAAAACGAACCGCTTGCGGAAAAAATTCCGCGCGGTCGCGATAAAACGGGTAATCTTCGGGTATAATCCCGTAAAAACTATTTTACAAGGAGTGTTGCTATGAAAAAGACATTTTTAAAGTTGTTCACCGTGGCTGTCGCCGCGGTAATGACGGCGACGAGTTTCGTCGGTTGCGGCAGCGGAGAAGGATTTGCGAAAGATAAGTACAATATCGGCGTATCCGGACCGTTAAGCGGCGGTGCTGCCGTTTACGGAGAAGCGGTTAAAAACGGTGCCGAACTCGCCATTAAGGAAATCAATGCCAAACTCGGCGACGGCGAAACGAAGTACGCTTTCGAAATGAAAGACGACGAAGCAACCACCAAGAATATCGCGACCAACTTTTCCAGCCTTTACGAAAAGGGTATGCAGGTTTCGCTCGGTTGCGTAACCACGGGTTCTTGTCTCGAATACAAGACTTACGCGAAAGAGAAGAACGTATTCTGCATTACTCCTTCCGCAACGGGCGACCAGGTTCCCGAAAACGCGGACAATATGTATCAGATGTGCTTTACCGACAGCAACCAGGGTTCTGCGTCGGTGGAATGGATGAAACGCGACAATAACGTGCCCACAAGCACCAAGATAGGCGTGTTCTACTGCAATAACGACGCGTATTCCAAAGGCATACGCGACAACTTTATCGCTGCGGCGAAAACTGCCGGATATACGATAACGGAAGCGTCTTTCGCAAACAACGCGGACGGTTCCGCGCCCACCGATTTCAGCGCGCAGGTACGGACTCTCGAAAAATGCGAGTTCATATTTATGCCCATATACTACACCCCCGCTTCCACCTTTATGAAAGCGGCGCAGAATATAGTTGCCGATACCGCTAAATTCTTCGGGTGCGACGGTTTCGACGGAATAGATACCGCTATCGCGGGATTCGATATCAATACCATCAAACAGGAAGTTTCTATGCTTTCTCACTTCAATTCTTCCGCTACGACGGGCAAAGCGGCGGACTTTATAAAGGCTTATAAAGACGAGTACGGCAAAACGCCCATACAGTTCGGCGCGGCTGCGTACGATTGCGTATACGTTATCTATCAGGCGATAGAAAAAGCCAAAGCGGACGGCAAATCGGTACCCGCGGATATCTCCGCAAGCGACCTTTGCAATATCCTTAAAGAAGTGTTCAAGAGCGCGTCGTTCTCTTTTGACGGCGTTACCGGCACGGGAATCAAATGGAACGCCGACGGAACGGTCGATAAACAGGCGGATAAATTCGTTATAAAAGCGCAAGGCTGATTAACTTAAAGAATTTTTCTCTCACCACCCGACGGAAGGAGTCGGGTGGTGCGGGATTTTAAAAACAGTCCGCAATTCGCGTTGCGGGCACGGAGAAAACAATGTTGGATTTTTTGACTACGTTGATAAACGGGCTGAGTCTCGGCGGCGTTTACGCAATGATAGCGCTCGGCTATACTATGGTTTACGGTATAGCCAAAATGCTTAACTTCGCGCACGGCGACATAATAATGGTCGGCGGATTCGCTCTGCTTATCGTCTGCAACGCCACGGGGATTACTTCCGTATCGCTTATCGTCGCGGTAGTCGTGTGTATGGCTGTGGGAATTTTAACCGAAATTCTCGCTTACCGCCCGCTCAGGGGCGCGTCTCCGCTCGCGGTGCTGATTACCGCGATAGGCGTGAGTTACCTGCTCAGAAGTATCGCGCAACTCGCGTTCGGCACGGAAGCGAAGTATCTCGAAATAAATATGGGAACGATAGCGATCGGGAGTTTCCGTTTAAGCGTCGGAACGCTCGTTACGCTTTTATCCGCGTCGCTCGTAATGGTTTTGCTTACTCTGTTCATCAACAAGACCAGAACGGGCAAAGCGATGCTTGCCGTGTCCGAAGACAAAGACGCGGCGCAACTTATGGGCATAAATTCGAACAGGATAATAATGATTACGTTCGCAATAGGTTCGGCGCTCGCCGCACTCGCGGGATTTTTCATAATTCTGAAAAACCCCTTTTCGGTGAATAACACCATGGGTGCGATGCCGGGCATAATGGCGTTCACGGCGGCGGTTATAGGGGGAATCGGTTCTATTCCGGGCGCGATGCTCGGCGGGCTTGCGCTCGGCATTATAGAAACCTTTTCCAACTCCGTTCCCGCGCTCAATCCTTATACGGTGGCGATAGAATTCGCGCTCCTTATCGTGATTCTGATTGTCAAACCCACCGGTCTTATCGGCAAGAAAAAACGGGAGAAGGTGTGATATGAACGGCTTTATCAGATATTTTTCCGCCGTTAAGGCAAGATTCAAACTGAAAAATTATTTAACCTATTTCATCTTTCTCGCGTTTATTCTGATTTTTGCGCCGCTGGGACTTACGGGTTCGCTCAAAATGTCTACGGAGTTTATGCTCGAACAGATAGGTTACAGCATAGTCGCGGCTATTTCTCTTTCGCTCGTCGTCGGGTTTTTAGGCGAACTCTCGCTCGGGCACGCGGGCTTTATGAGTATCGGCGCAATGGTCGGCGCGCTTTTGCAGAACAAACTCTATCCGTCCCTTTCGGCAAGCAGTCCCTTTCTCGCGCTCGTTATAGCAATGATTGTAGGCGGGCTTGCGGCGGCGGTGTTCGGGTTTATAATAGGCTTGCCCGCGTTAAGGCTTAAAGGCGACTACCTTGCAATCGTTACGCTCGCGTTCTGCCAGATTGTGCAGACTATTTTCGAGCAACTCCCGTTTTTCGGCGGCACGCTCGGAATTGCCAACGCGGCGAGATATTCTTCGCACAAACTGTTTATAGTTATTTTCGTCGTCGCGCTCATTTCGCTCGTCGCGATAAACAACTTTATAAAGAGTAAACACGGCAGGGCGGTTATGGCGATACGCGACAACGAGATTGCCGCGCGCGCTATGGGCGTCAACGTGTCGTTCAATAAGATTTTCGTGTTCGTTTTCTCGTCGTTTATAGCGGGAATTGCGGGCGTTCTTATGGCGGCGTCTAAAAATACCGTCGCGGCGAACGCGTTTACTTATAACTATTCTATAGATATTCTCGTAATGGTAGTGCTCGGCGGTATGGGCAATATCAACGGTTCAATCGTCGCGGCGACTCTGATTACCGTGCTTAACATAAGTCTCAACAACGTGTTCACGGGAAGTATGGCTGCGATAAAGAATATCGTTTACGCGCTCGTGCTTATATTGATTGTAATTTATACCAACGCGCCCGGCTTAAAGTCTTTCAGAGAAAAACACGGGTTCGGCGTATACTGGTCTAAATTTACGGCGAAAATCGTTAAACTGTTTTCCAAAAAAGAGTTAAAACAAGACCCCGCCAAAGAAAAAGAATTCGGAGCGGACTGGTCGAAAGTCCCCACCAAAGTGGAAATGGACGCCATTTTATCCACCGATTTAACGCCCGATAAATCTTACGTTTCGGATAAACCCGCGCCCGACGGGAAAACGGACGGTTCGGGGAAAGGAGATAAGTAAAATGGCTGAAATAATTCTCAAAACGGAAAATCTCGGCATTTCCTTCGGCGGACTTAAAGCCGCCGAAGACGTTAATCTCGAAATCGTAAAAGGGGATATGTACGGGCTTATCGGTCCTAACGGCGCGGGCAAAACCACTGTGTTCAACCTGATTACGGGCGTATATAAACCTACGTTCGGAAAGGTGTTTCTCTGCGGAAAAGATATTACGGGCGAAAGCCAGATGAACGTGAACAAACTCGGCGTGGCGCGTACCTTCCAGAACATAAGACTGTTCAACAATATGAGCGTCATTAAAAACGTTATGGTGGGGCTCGCTAACAACCCCGACTATAAATGCAATATCGCGCAGAGCATTTTCCGCACTCCCGAATTTATGCGCACGGAAATCGCTATGCGTGAACACGCCAAAAAACTGCTCGAAGTTTTCGGGCTTTTAGAAGAACGCAACCAACTCGCGTATAATCTTCCTTACGGAAAGCAAAGAAAACTCGAAATAGCGCGCGCACTCGCGACCAACCCCAAACTTCTGCTTTTAGACGAGCCTGCCGCAGGCATGAACCCGCACGAGACGGAAGAACTTATGGAAACCATAAAATTCGTCCGTAAAGACTTCGATATGACTATTTTGCTTATCGAACACGATATGAAACTCGTTAGCGGGATATGCGACAAACTCACGGTGCTTAACTTCGGGCACGAACTGTGCAAGGGCGAAACGAAAGAAGTCTTAAACAATCCCGAAGTGATAAAGGCGTATCTGGGCGACGAAAACTGATTTTCAGGAGCGAATTGTTATGGCGATAATGGAAGTAAAAGACTTAGTAGTGAGTTACGGTCTCATAAATGCGATAAAGGGCGTGTCTTTTAAGGTAGAAGAAGGCGAGATTGTCGCGCTTATCGGCGCAAACGGCGCGGGCAAAACCACGATAATGCACGCCGTGAACGGAATACTCGGCAAAGCGGGCGGCAGCGTAACTTTCCACGGCGAAGACATAACTAAAACGCCCGCGTACGCGCTGGCGGAAAAGGGACTTACGCAAGTTCCCGAGGGCAGGAGAATATTTCAGGAACTCTCCGTAAAAGACAATCTGCTTCTCGGCGCGTTTTCCGTTAAAGACGGTAAAAAAATAAAAGAAACGCTCGAAAGGGTTTACGGGATATTCCCGCGGCTCAAAGAGAGAGCAAATCAGATAGGCGGAACTCTCTCGGGCGGCGAACAGCAGATGCTCGCCGTGGGCAGAGCGATGATGTCCAACCCCGTTATGCTGCTTTTAGACGAACCGTCTATGGGGCTTTCGCCGCTGTTCGTAAACATAATTTTCGATACGATAAAGAAGATAAACGAGAGCGGCACGACCGTGCTTTTAGTCGAACAGAACGCCAAAAAGGCGTTGTCCGTCGCAAGCAGGGCGTATATTCTCGAAACGGGCAGAATCGTAAAGGAAGGCAGGGGAAAAGACCTGTTAAACGACGAATCGATAAAAAAGGCGTATCTCGGAGAGTAACTTATCGGGATTATGCGAAAGAAGAAAAACCGCCGCATGGCGCGGAATATCCGCGCCATGCGGCGGTTGATTTTTTCATTTACCGCGTTTTTTCGTTTGCCGTTTTCTGATTGATTTTCCCGTAGGGTAAAATATCGCCTTAAATAAGCGATATAACTTGCCGAAATGCAAATATAACCGACGCATTAACGATAAATCCCCGTTGCCGCACTGATAAAAGGGCGGTTTTTGCTCATAATATAAAAGGAAAAAATAAACTTTTTACCGAAAACGGCATTAAAACGTTTGACAAGAACGGTTAAAAAAACTATACTCAAAGCGTAAGAGAAATCGGAAGAGATTTTTATGAAACGCACTATCGCATTAAACAACTTTTATTATTACGCATTTTACTTTAAACCGAATTTATGATATCGGTTATTTTGTGTTTGCGTTTTTTTACGGCGTATATGAAAATGACCGAGCGGGCAACCGAGTCGGTCGTTTTTTTTTGAATAAATATTCTAAAAATAGAAATAAAGAAAGTAATACAGGAGAAACGTTATGATTATTATCGTAAAAAAGGATTGCGAAAAGAAACAACTCGACAACCTTATCGGGTGGGTAAAAAAGCAGGGGCTTAAAGTGGACGTCAGCCGCGGCGCCCATTCTACTATTTTAGGACTCGTCGGGGACACCGGCAAAGTAGATATCGATCTCGTAAGGTCGCTCGATATAGTCGAAAACGTTAAGAGAATACAAGAACCTTTCAAATTGTCCAACCGTAAATTCCACCCCGACGACACGATTGTGGATATAGGCGGCGTAAAGATAGGCGGCAACCACTTTGCCATTATCGCGGGGCCGTGTTCGGTCGAAACGGAAAAACAGATAATAGGCGTTGCGGAAGCGGTTAAAAAAGCGGGCGCGAAACTGCTCCGCGGCGGCGCGTTCAAACCCAGAACGTCGCCCTATTCTTTCCAGGGACTGAGAGAGACGGGGCTCGACCTTCTCTTAAAGGCGAAAAAGGAAACGGGGCTGCCCATAGTAACCGAGATAATGAGCGTAAGGCACATAGACTTGTTCCGCGACGTAGACCTTATCCAGATAGGCGCGCGGGATATGCAGAACTACGAACTGCTTAAAGAAGTGGGCAAAACGGGCAAGCCCGTCCTTTTGAAAAGGGGTTTCTGCAACACGATAGAAGAGTGGCTTATGAGTGCGGAATACGTAATGAGCGAAGGCTCGAAAGACGTTATTCTGTGCGAACGCGGCATAAGAACGTTCGAGCCGTATACGAGAAACACGCTCGATTTGTCCGCGATTCCCGTCTTAAAAGAACTGACGCACCTGCCCGTGATAGTAGACCCGTCGCACGCTTCGGGGCTTGCAAGGCTGGTTAAACCCTTGTCGCTCGCGGCGGTGGGCGCGGGGTCTGACGGGCTTATGATAGAAGTGCATAACGACCCGCTGCATGCGCTTTGCGACGGCGCGCAGTCGGTGCGCCCCGACCAGTTCGAAGACATAGCGCAAAGCGTTAATTCAATGCTGCACCTTTGCGGTAAAAACGAAATATTATAAGCGCGGGGTATAAAATGAACGTAGGTATAGCAGGATTAGGGTTAATGGGCGGCTCTTTCGGGCGCGCCGTGCTAAAAAACACGCCGCACGCCGTTTTCGGGTGCGACGTCAACCCCGACGCCGAGAAAAAAGCGCGTGAACTGAACGCGATAAACGGAATATTAAGCGAAGAGACTGCGCGTTCGCTCGACTTGCTCGTTTTAGCCGTTACGCCCGAACACGTCCGCGGACTGCTCGATAAATACGCGCCCGCTTTAAAGCGCGGCGCGGTCGTCGTGGATTTTTGCGGCGTAAAGCGGTCGGTTGTTAAGATTATGAAAGAGTATTCGGAAAAATACCCGGGAATAACCTTTATCGGCGGACACCCCATGGCGGGCAGAGAACTGTCGGGCATAGACAATTCCCGTGCGGACTTATTCGACGGCGCGTCTATGATATTCGTGAACGTAAACGCGGAAGAAAGCGTTTTCGGGCGGGTGAAAGAATTTTTCCTGTCCGCGGGGTTCGGTCGCGCCGAAGTTACCACGGCGGAAGAGCATGACGCGATTATCGCCTATACTTCGCAACTCTGCCACGTTACTTCCAACGCGTACATAAAAAGCCCGACCGCCGAGAAGCATCTCGGGTTTTCCGCGGGCAGTTACAGGGATCTGACGCGCGTGGCGAGACTGGACGCCGATATGTGGGCGGAACTCATGACGGAAAACGCCGATTATCTTAAAGGCGAACTCCAAACGCTTATAAACAATCTTAACGAATACCTTGCCGCCGTGAGCGCGGGCGACGTCGGTCGCCTTAAAACGCTCTTAAAAGACGGCAACGACAGAAAAATCGGCATAGACAAAAAAGGAGACGATTAAAATGCTTTCTCTACGCGTCAACGCGTCTAAAACTTACGACGTTACGCTCGCCGAAAATATGGACGCTTTCGCCGAAAAGGCGTTGTCGCTAACGGTCGGCGACAAAATAGCGGTGATTGCCGACTCCGAAACGGAACGGCTGTACGGCGAAGAACTGATTAAACTGATTCGCGGAAAATGCGACAAAAAGGTGTTTTTGCACACGGTTAGGCAGGGCGAAAACAGTAAAAATCTCGTAAATTACGGAATTCTTCTCAACGCGCTCGCCCAAGACGGGCTTACGCGCAAAGACGCGGTCGTAACTTTCGGCGGCGGTATGGTGGGCGATCTGGGCGCGTTCGTCGCGTCCACTTATATGCGCGGCGTTAAACTTATCGCGCTGCCCACAACGCTGCTTTCTATGGTAGATTCTTCCGTCGGCGGAAAGACTGCCGTCAATCTCGACAAGGGCAAAAATCTCTGCGGCACTTTTTATCAGCCTGACGCCGTTTATATAAATCTCGGTTTTTTGAAAACTCTTCCCGAACGCGAAAAAACGAGCGGTATGGGCGAAGTGGTGAAATACTCTTTTCTCCCCGGAGGCGAAAACGTAACCTGCGACGGAAAAATTACCGAACGGCTCGTGTACGAATGCCTTAAAATCAAAGCGGGCGTGGTCGCGCGCGACGAACGCGAGAGCGGCGAACGCAAACTGCTTAACTTCGGGCATACCGTGGGACACGCAATAGAAAAGCTCTCCGACTTTAACCTGTCGCACGGCTTGTGCGTCGCCAAGGGGATTAAGTACGCGCTCGATTTGTCGCGTGCGTATTACGGCGTTTCCGCGGAAAAGTTCGCGCCGCTATATAACAGGCTCGCGATTTTCGAAGACCTTTCGTGCGGCTATTCGCCCGAGAGCGTTGCAGAAGTCGTTTTGTCCGACAAAAAATCAGACGGAAAGGGCGTGGATTTTGTGCTTATTGACGAAGAGTTCAAAACACGCATAATAAATATTCCGGCCGAACGGTTGGTCGGATTTTTAAAACAAGGAGCGGCAATAAATGAAGATTAAAATTCATCCGTCCCGCATTTCGGGAACGGTCGCCGCACCCCCGTCCAAATCTTTCGCGCACAGACTGATTATCGCGGCTTGCCTTTCGGGCGGGAGAAAGACGGTTAAAAACACGGGCGACTCTAAAGACGTGCAGGCGACCGTGCGCGCGCTTACCGCGCTCGGCGCAGATTGCTGCCTTTCGGGCGGCGATTTCGTTACGAACGGTTTTTCTCCCGTTAAAAACGCGCTCGCGGACTGCGGGGAGAGCGGTTCTACTTTAAGATTTTTAATTCCCGTCGCCGCCGCGCTCGGCGCGGACGCGGCGTTCACGGGCACGGAAAAACTGTTAAGTCGCCCGTGCGGCGCGCTTATAGACTGTCTGAAAACGCACGGCGTAACTGCCGACGGTTTCAAGTTTACGGGCAGGTTGTCGGGCGGAACGTTCGTGATTGACGGCGGCATAAGTTCGCAATACGTAACGGGGCTGCTTTTCGCCGCGCCGCTTACGGGGCAGGACTGCGAGATTGTCGTAACGGGCAAAGAAGTCAGCAAACCGTATATTGAAATCACGCTCGCAGTGCTTGAAAAAAGCGGGATTACGGTTAAAAGAACGAAAAACGGGTTTTTTATTCCCAAAGGACAGAAATACGCGTTGCCCGACGTTACCGAAACTGAAGGCGACTGGTCGGGCGCGGCTTTCACGCTCGCCGCGGGAGCGATAGGCGGCTCGGTTACGGTTACGGGACTCAATCCCGAGTCAATGCAGGGCGACCGCAAAATAGCGGAAATTTTAAGTCGGTTCGGCGCGTCCGTAACCTTTTCGGACGGAGCGGTTACGGCAAAACCGTCGGGAGACGGCACGCTTAAAGGCTTAACGGTAGACTGCGCGGAAATCCCCGACCTGGCGCAGATAATAGCGGTTACGGCGGCGTTCGCGCAAGGGAAAACGGTATTGCTCGGAACGGAAAACTTAAAGCACAAAGAGAGCGACAGAACGGCGGCGATAATAAATACGCTTGCCGCGGCGGGAATAAAAGCGGAGACGGACGGACGAAGCATAACCGTTTACGGCGGCGCGCCGAAAGGCTTTACCGCGGACAGCGGCAACGATCACAGAACGGCTATGTCGGCGGCGGTGCTTGCGGCGTATTCGGACGGCGAGAGCGTAATCGACCGCGCGGAAGCGGTGGATAAATCGTATCCCGCTTTTTACGAAGATATGAAAAAAACAGGGGGTATTATAGATGTCCTTATTTAAAGGCGAAAGAATCAGCGTGGAGATTTACGGCGAATCGCACAGCGAACGCATCGGCGCGATAGTTAAAAATATGCCCGTGGTATCCGTAAACGCACAGGAACTCACCCGCTTTACCGAACGCAGAAAAGCGACTTCGGCGGTGTTTTCCACTACGAGAAAAGAACCGGATATACCCGTGTTCGATAAACCGCTCGGCGAAAACTTCGGCGGGGATTATTCGTTTTATATTCAGAACAAAGACGTAAAGAGTTCCGATTACAACGAACTGTACGGCAAACCGCGCCCGTCGCACGCGGACTATTGCAGATACTTAAAAGACGGCGCGCTCGACTTTACGGGCGGCGGCAGATTTTCGGGCAGGCTCACCGCGCCGCTTTGCGTGGTCGGCGGAATATGCAAGCAGTATTTAGAGAGCAAAGGCGTAAAAATAGCCGCGTTTGTTTCGGAAATAGGCAAAGTCTCGGGCAAGAGTTATAAAACCGCCGCGCTTGACTTAGAGGAAATCGTAAACGCGCGGGACGACGGTTTTCCGTCGCTCGACAAAAAAGAAGAGATGCTCGCCGAAATAGCCGACGCGCGGCGCGACTACGATTCGGTGGGCGGCAGGATAGACTGCGTGATTTTCGGGCTTAAACCCGGGTTGGGCGACAGCCTGTTTGAGGGGCTCGAAGGCAAAATATCGTCTCTCGTATACGCCGTTCCCGCGGTGAAAGGCGTTGAATTCGGGCGTGGTTTCGGCTTTTGCGCAAGCCGCGGCGGCGAAGCGAACGACCAGATGTATTATAAAGACGGAAAGGTATGTTTTTACACGAACGACGCGGGCGGAATCAACGGCGGCATTTCAAACGGAGAGCCGATAACGTTCAGCGTGGCGTTAAGACCGACGCCGTCCGTTTTTAAGACGCAGCGCACGGTGGACTTGGTAAACAAGATCGACTGCGAAATCAAAATAAAGGGCAGGCACGACGCGTGCATAGTGCCGCGCGCCGTGCCGTGTATAGAGAGCGCGGCGGCAATTGCGCTTACCGACGCCGGAGTATAGAACGGTAACGGCGCGCGCGGATAATAATAACGAAAAGTATTTTTGGAGATATATATGAAAGAATTGAGCGAAATCAGAGAACTGATAGACAAGACGGACGACGAAATCAAAAACGCGTTTATTAAAAGGCTGGAATTGATGAAAGACGTTGCGGAAGCGAAAAAACGCACGGACAAGCCGCTTAACGACGCCAAGCGTGAAAACTCCATCGTGTTCCGACTTACGGAAAATATGCCCGAGAACTACGCGAGATATATCAAAGAACTGTATTCCGTGATTTTCTCGGCAAGCAAGGCGTATCAGTCGGAACTTATCGGCAGAAGTTCCGCCACAGTAGACGAAATAAAAAGCATACTGTCGGGCGGACTAAAAAGCGCGCCCGTCCGCGCGGCGGTGGCGTGCCAGGGCGTTGCGGGCGCGAACAGCGGCGCGGCGGCGAAAAAACTCTTTCCCATAAACGAAGTTACTTACTTTAAAAACTTCGAAGGGGTGTTCTCCGCGGTGGAAAGGGGATTGTGCGAATACGGCGTTCTGCCCATAGAAAACAGCACTGCGGGTTCTGTTTCGGAAGTATACGACCTGATGAAAAAGCACGATTTCCATATCGTCCGCGCGGTTAAACTGAGCATAGAACATTGTCTTGCGGGCGTTCGCGGCGCGACGGCAAAAGACGTAAAGCGCGTCCTTTCGCACCCGCAGGCGCTCCGTCAATGCGCGGAATATATAAAGTCCCGCAACTTCATTGCGGAAGAAGCGGCAAACACCGCCATCGCCGCTATGCAGGCGGCGGAAAAGGGAGATAAATCGGTCGCGGTATTGTGTTCCGCCGAGTGCGCCGAAGTATACGGACTCACCGTTCTGGAACGCGGCGTTCAGGACGAAGCGAGCAACTACACGCGCTTTATCTGCATAGGCAAAAACGTGGAGATTTTTTCGGGAAGCGACAAAATCAGCGTTATGACCACTCTGCCGCACAGACCGGGCGGACTTGTGAACGTGCTTAACGGCTTTGCCGCGCAGGGGCTTAACCTTACCAAAATAGAAAGCCGCCCCGTTCCCAACACCGACTTTGAATTTATGTTCTATTTCGACTTCGAGGGCGAAGTGAACAGACCCGAAGTGCTCGATTTAATCGCTTCGCTGGAAAACAATTCGGATAAATTCGTGTTCCTTGGCGCGTACAAGGAGATTTCCTGACGGGGCGCGTTATGAAATACTGTCTTATAGGGAAAAAACTCTCGCACAGTTATTCGTGCGACATACATAGCAAAAAGGGCTTTAATTACGTCCTTAAAGAACTTCCGCCCGACGGCGTGAAAGCGTTTTTCGGCGCGCGCGAATACGACGGGTTCAACGTTACGATTCCGTATAAAAAGGACGCGGCGCAACTTTGCGACGTTCTCTCCGTAGAAGCGGAAGAAACGGGCAGCGTAAACACCGTGAAAAATTCGGGCGGCGTGGTTTACGGCTATAATACCGACGTAAAGGGCGTGTATTATATGCTTAAAAGAAAGGGCGTGTCGTTTAAAGATAAACGCGTGCTGATAGGCGGCACGGGCGGCGCGGCGCAGACGGTAGGTTACTGCGCAAGAAAAGGCGGCGCGGCGAGTGTAAGGTTTTTAAGCAGAACGGGCGAAATAAATTACGGAAACTGTTACGATATAGCCGCCGACACCGAAATTTTCGTGAACGCCACGCCCGTAGGAATGTTTCCCGACAACGACGCCCGCCCCGTGGACCTGTCGCTTTTTCCGCGACTGACGGCGGTTTTCGATTTAATCTACAACCCGTTCAGAACGCGGCTCTTGTTGCAGGCGGAAGCGCTCGGACTTACCTTTTCCGACGGACTGCCTATGCTCGTAGAACAGGCTCTCGCCGCCGAAGACGTGTGGTCGGGCAGTTTTCATTCGGAAAAAGATACGGAGAACGTTCTTTCCGAAATCAGGAAAGAAAAATACAACGTGGTGCTTTGCGGAATGCCTTCCGCGGGCAAATCCACGGTGGGCAGATTAGTCGCGGCGAAACTCGGCAGAAAGTTTATAGACACCGACGAAACGATAACCGCAACGGAAGGCTTTACCCCCGCCGAAATCATTGAAACGCTCGGCGAAAAGGCGTTCAGAGAAAAAGAAGCGCGTGCGGTCGCGCTCGCCGCGAAAAACAGCGGAGCGGTTATTTCCGTGGGCGGCGGCGCGGTTATAAGCGAAGAAAACGTCGCCGCGCTTAAACAGAACGGCGTAATCGTCTGGTTAAAGCGAGATCTCAATTCGCTTACGGCGCAGGGCAGACCCGTTTCGCGTAACAAGGGAATTGCCGCGCTGTACGAAGAACGGCGCGAAAAATACGAAAGGGCGGCGGATATTACCGTCGATAACGACGGTTTGCCCGACAAAACGGCAGGAGAAGTGATTGAAAAATATGAAGATACTTGTAATAAACGGGGTTAATCTCAATATGCTGGGTATCAGAGAACCCGCGCTTTACGGCGATAAAACCTATAAGTCTCTCGTGAAAAAAATCCGCTCTGATTGCGCCGCACTTGGCGTTAAAGTTAAGTGCGTTCAGTCTAACTACGAAGGCAAAATCGTGGATTATATACAGAAAGCGTATAAAAAATTCGACGGAATAGTGATAAATCCGGGCGCGTTCACGCACACCAGCGTGGCGATTTTAGACGCGCTTAAAGCGGTCGCTATCCCCGCGGCGGAAGTGCATATCACTAAGGTAGACGAAAGAGAAGATTTCCGCAAAATCAGTTATATCAGGGGTTACGCGTGCGTAACCGTAACGGGCAAAGGCTTTGACGGCTATATTCAGGCGGTTAAAGAACTCAAAGACAAGATAGAGAGCGGCGCGGCGCACGCCAAACGCGAAAATTAACCGATGGAACTGTTCGTTAAAATAATCGTGTGTTTAATCGCGGGGCTGGGCGCGGGCTTCGGCACGGGGCTTGCCGGACTTTCCGCGGCGGCGGTCATTTCGCCTATGCTGATTACCTTTCTCGGTATGGACGCGTATCAGGCGATAGGTATCGCGCTCGCGTCCGACGTCCTTGCGTCCGCGGCGTCCGCCGTTACTTACGGGAAAAATAAGAATTTAGACGTAAGAAACGGGCTCGTTATGCTCATAACCGTGCTGATTTTTACGGTAGCGGGCAGTTATCTGTCTTCGCTGCTGCCGTCGGCAACTATGGGCGGCTTTTCTATGTTTATGACTCTTTTCGCGGGTTTAAAGTTCATTTTCCGTCCCGTGATGAGCGCGAAAGAAAGCAATATAACCCGTTCTCGCAAAAAGGCGGCGGTGCAATCAGTCGTCTGCGGCGTGTTTATAGGTTTAATCTGCGGTTTCGTCGGCGCGGGCGGCGGTATGATGATGTTGCTCGTTCTCGTGAGCGTTCTGGGTTACGAACTTAAAACCGCAGTCGGCACGAGCGTATTTATTATGACGTTCACCGCTCTCACGGGCGCGGCGTCGCATTTCGTTATAGGCGACGGCGTAGGGGATATGTGGGTTTTGATAGCGTGCGTGGTATTTACGCTTATCGGCGCTTTGATAACCGCGAGATTTGCAAACAAAGCCCCGCCTAAAATACTTAACCGCGTTCTCGGTTTCGGTTTAAGCGCAATGAGTATCGCGATGATAATAGTACAATTTATAAAATAACCGTGTGGGAAAAAACGGTAAAAAAAGCGGCGCAGCGATTGAAAATCGCTACGCCGCTTGCTTTTATCGGTATTGAGTTTTAATAACTTTAAGCGTTATTAGTTCTGTCCTGTAATTTTTCATTAGCAACGGTTTTGTCTTCGCCCCAGTCGTTGCCGCCGATATCGTATTGTATGCCGTCAGCAAGAGACTGCGCTTTCATTACTTCGTCCGCGCCGTCGCCCGAGTCGGTCGCCGTGTTGTCGCGGATAGTAATCTGCGTATCAGCGCCGACGTCTCCGAAACGGATAATGCGGTCTCCGATATTAGCAAAGGTATTGCCCGTTATAACTACCTTCTTGTGGTTTACCGCTTCCGACCCCGACTGAATCGCAATAGCGTTATGTCCCGTCGTATCGAACGAGCAGCCCGTTACGGTTATGCCGTTTATTTTTTGCGTGTAAATGCTCTGGTAGCAGTTATTAAACGTGCAGTTTTCAACGGTAAGATTTTTCACGTTGCCGTTGTTGTTTTCGTTATAATAACGCAATCCCTGACCGTTTGCAGGTGCGATATCGCCAGTTGTGAAACTGCAATCTTTAAATTTTACGCCGTCGATTACCGTTGTGTCTAAAGAAGACGAGATTTCCGTTTTTGCGGTGAAGTTAATTCCTTCGAAAGCGATATTGCTGAATTTGTGCGTAAGGTAGTACGCGCTGCCGCTTGTATAAGCCTTGTCGAGAACGTAATCGTGAACGGTGCCGTAATAATGTCCCGAACTTGCGATTAAACCGTCAACGCTTACGGTTGCGCCGTCTGCCGCCTTAAAAGTAACTTTGTTGATATTGCGAACGTAATATGCGGAAGCGGACCAGTCTGTGCTTGTTTTGATTGCATAGAATTCGTCGAAAGTCTTTTTGTTTTCTTCGGAAACGCCGCCTATATAATATTGAGTATTGCTGCCGGCGTACTTCGTCGCGCGGCCGAGTTCTATTTTTGCGTAATTGCCCGATTCGAGAATAATCGTCTTTCCGTCGATAGAACCGAATTTGCCGTCGATATAATCCTGCAAGTTAGCGGGATTTGCGACGATGGCAGTGATGTTGGCGGTGTAGCCGCTTCCAAGCACGCCTGCCCTATGGTCGACAACGGTAAACAGATATGTATGCTCGGCGTTCTTCAACATATAATCGCCTGCGCGAAGGGCATAGACTATAACGCCGTTATGTACACTCGTCGTATTGTGGTCGCCGAACGTGGTAATTTCGCTACCGTCCGCATTAAGCACGGTATACGTGCCTGCGGCAATATCGGGGAGAGCCACTTCCATCTGATAAACTATATCCGTTTCGTCGGTTACGATGGGGGTAAGGTTGTGATTGTCGAAGTGGGTAAGATAGAGCGAAATATTATTGTTGCCCTTAACTTCCGCGTTGAACGCGCTGCCTTCCGTGGGGCGAACGTACTGCGCATAGTCCCAGATACGCACGATTGCGCCGTTGTCGGAAGTGTTATTGTTGATAATTAGGTTCTTTTCCGTTCCCGTATAGCCTTTTCCCGCATAAATATCGTAAGCGATGTTAAGCCCCTTAAAGGTGTTGCCGATAATTTCTATTTTTTCGGGCGTGTTGTTGTCGTCCATAGTATCGAACGCGCAATATTTAAAGTTTTCAAACGTGCAGTTTTTAACCGTAATTTTGCTCTTGCAGAAAAGGAACGCACGGTCAACGAGATTGTTTCCGTTAAAGCGGCAACCGTCGAGAGTGAAATCGTTATGGGGCGCGGTGTAAGCGTTGAGTGCGCCTCTCGTCGCCCAGCCGCTGATTCCGCTCTGTTCTGCGCCGACTTCTACCCAGACGTTCTTTAAAGTAACGTTATCCGCTAAAAGTTGAACGTTTTTATCCGCCGTGGTAACAAAAACCGTAGAATCGGCTTTGGTTGCTCCGATAATGCCTTCTACCGTAACGCCTTTCGTCGATACCGTGAACGGCGCGTACGTGCCGGGGCGCGCAAGGCGAATCACGTCGTTTTCCTGCGCGAGGTTAAGCGCGTCCGCAAGAGTATCCGTTTCTATGCTTCTGCCGTCGCGGATAATCCAGGCTTCGCCGTCGAATACGTGGACGTTACCCTGTACCGCTTCTACCGAGTAGGAAAGAACGCAGGATTTGCCCTGATATTCGTTACCCGAGCCTTGGGGAAGTTCTATCGAAACGGGAATGATTATGTCGCTGCTGCCCGCTTCGAGCGCGTTCCAGTGCGAATAAGTCGTCGTTCCGCCGTAAACCTGTTCTTCCGCGCCTATCTTTACGTTAAGTCCGCCGAAAAGGCCGTCGTCTTCGGTAACTTTGATTACCGTGCGGTATTGAACCGCCACGTTGCTGTCGTTATTTATTACGATATTGAACGATACTTTGTCCATAGGCGTTATGCGGTTTAACGTAACCGTGTTTGCCGCCGTAGATACGCTCGCAAAACCGCCGTTAGCAAAATAATAGCCGCTGCCTGCCGCTTCGGAATACTCCGACGTGCTTATGACAAGGTCGTATTCGGACGTTTCGGCGTTCCACGACCCCGAGTATGCCTGCAAGTTTGCGACCGTCGCCTTTACGTCTACCGTACCCGAAGATATGGCTACGTTCACTTTGCTTTCGCTCGTAAACAGGGCGAAAGTGCCGCCGACGGCGAGACTTGCGCACATTGCGATCGTCGCTACCGCCGATGCAATAACTTTTGTTTTCTTTTTCATATTATATTATCTCCTTGATTTACTGTTGGATAAGTTGGAATTTGCCCGTCCGCGTGCCTTAACGGGGACGGGCGTGTTCCGTTATAAACAGGGGTATTATGCAATCGAGTCTATGCAGATTTCGCTGTTAGCGATGTATCCCGTGATACCCGCCGCGTTTTCGCCGATTGCGCAGTCGTGCGAAGAATCGCCGTAGGAAACGTAATAGTTCGCGTAAGCAGCGTAATAATACGGGACTGAGCCAAAGTAGGACGGGTTATAATGTCCCGAAACGGAGGTCGGGGTATGGAGAATGCAGTAGTTCTTTAACGGGCTGTCGCTGCAAACGACGGGGATATCGGTAAGTTCTACAATGCCTTCAAATTGATAACCTGATTTTTCTTCGAACGTATTGTTGGTTACGGTAACGTTATTTATAATCGTTCTGTCTTCGTTCGCGCTGCTGCGCAAAACTAAACCTGCAAGTCCGCCCATGTTATAAGTACCCTTAATCGTGTTGTTTGAAGAAGTGCAATCGGTAAACGTTATCTGTGCGTTGCGGTCGGCAGCCATACCTACGAACGCGCCAATCTTTCCGAAACCTTCTATCTTGCTGTATTTTACGGATACGTTCTCGAAAACGCAGTTGCCGTAAACGTATCCGACGATACCGCCGACGACGTTTCTGCTTAAACCTTCGTTTATCTTGCTGTATTTGAACGAAATGTTTTTAATCGTCGTTAAGCCTGCCGAATCCTGCGAGAAAACGCCCGCGCCGTAACCGGAATTCAATCCGCCCATTGTCGCCAGATAGGAGACTGTATAACCGTTACCGTCAATGGTGATGCCGCTGTTGTCTGCCGCTCTTAAATTAACGGGTTTCCATACCAGCCCCGTATTATAGAAACTGATATTGCGCATAATCTGTATCGTTTTATTCTTATAAGACGTTCCTGCATTTACGCTCTTGCCCCAGTTCATAAAATCGGTCGCGGTGTAAACGTACACGTTGTTTTCGGTATCCTGATTTTCTACCGTCGCGTTGCCTTGTACCGCTTCTACGCAATACTCTATCTGGCACGATTTATTCTGATATTCGTCGTCTGCCGTAATCGGAAGTTCGATTTCGACGGGAATCGATTCCACGTTATTTTGGTCGGGAGAAAGCGTTGTCCAGTCGGAAACCGCCGTCCAGCCCTGATATGTATCGCCGTTTATCGTGATGTTTAATCCCGAGAAAAGACCTTTATCCGTTTTCGCCATCAGAAGCGTGCGATACTGTACCGCAACGTCGCTGTCGTTGGTAACGTCTATTTTGAACGTTACTTTGTCGCCCGGCGTCATTTTGTCGAGTTTTACCGTGTTTCCGTCGGTAATCTTTGCAGTGCCGCCGTTAGTAAATGCTTCGCCTGCGACGTTCGCGTATTCGTACTTAAATCCGTTTTCGTCTACGAGCGTTCCGTCTTGCGCCGCTTGCGCAGAGTAAAGGGCAAGTTCGCTTGCTTGCGCCACAACGTCTACCGTGCCCGAAGATATGGCTACGTTTACTTTGCTTTCGCTCGTGAACAGGGCGAAAGTACCGCCTACGGAGAGACTCGCGCAGAGTGCGATTGTCGCTACCGCCGACGCAATAACTTTTGTTTTCTTTTTCATTTTTTTATAACTCCTTATTAAAATTTTTCCTGTTTAAATTGTCTTGATTGTTCTGCTTTTTGTTTTGTTTTTCTGTTCGATTACGGTTCGGCGGTGAGTTGAACGGCGTTTATCAACAAATCGAAACTCGCTTGTTCGTTCTGCGCCGCGTTGTTTTCGTCAAGGTCGTCGAATGCGATTTTAACGGAAAATACTTTCGCGCCGTCGTTTTTCGCCATAGTCTGCGTCGAGATTATCGCTACGCCGTCGTTGCCCGTGAACGCGGACAGATAGCCTTTGTCTGTGCCGTCAACAAACACTTTCAACTGCTCTGCCAGCGCGTTGCTTGCGGATGTGAGTTTTATTATAATGTCGTAACCGAACGAAACGTCGCCGTCGTTGGTAAGTCTTAGTGTTGCGGCGTAATAAGCGCCGGGTACGATTTTTTCGTTTGCGCCAATTCCGAAAACGTTAATATTGCCCGTGTCGGTATCGGTTAAATCAACCGTCTGCGAGTCTTCGGTAACCGTGAGATAGCCCGTTTCTTCGTCGAGAGACGTTTTGGTAAGACTTGTTCTTTCGAGTTTTACCTTTAACGACCCCGCCGTAAGATGGTTTTCCACGCGTACGCTGTCGCTCCACAGCGCGACCGTGCTTCCCACGACCAAGGCAGTACAAAACAGTATCATCATACACGTAACGATTATTGATCTGACTTTGGTTTTGCCCATATTGACTGTTCCTCCTTTTTTTAATATTTATCCGATTCGCTCTTTATCTGGGCGATAAGATACGGTTATTCGGCTTTTACGTCCGCCGCGTTTTTCGCGTTCGCATAGTTAAGTTTGCGGCGGAGTTTCGCCTGTTCTTTTTTATAAGCCCTTTCTTCTTCTATTGCCTTTACCGCAATGGAAATGCTGTCTTTTACCGCCGAAAGAGTAGCCTCGTCCGTTACCTTTATCGAAACGGGGGCTTGTTTTACGGCGACTTTGTTGTCGTTTACGTAATTCTTGAACGCGAGATTGGGTATGACCAACTCGCATATTATTACGCCGCGTCTGATTTTTATTTTCACGAAAGTGCTTCTGCCCACTTTGTATTCTTCCGCCCCCGAGTTTTTATAGCGTTTGCTTCCGTCTACCGCCATCGCGCACCGCACTATTTCGTCGTAATATCCCTTTTGTTCCGCGGAAAGTTCCAGATATTTTTCGTCCAGCGTAGAACGCTCCGCCGAAAACGCTATCGTGTTTTCGGAAAGTTCCGTTGCGTTCGCCGCGGCTGCCGCGGTTTCAGGCTGCTCTTCGGCAGGGCGGCTCATTGCCGCGCAAACGGCGTATTCCGTTCCGTTCGCTTCGAACGCGTCGGTGTCGGGCAGTTTCCCGACGGACAGCGATTGGGCGGCTTTGCGTTTTTGCCGTTTCTCCTTTTCTTCAAGCACCACGTCGCGACCTGCTATAAACACGAAAAAAATGCCTATAAGAATTGCCGCAACGATAAAAATGTTAATCATTACTTCCATAAATGTTTCTCCTTTTCGGCTCAGTTTAATTTCCGTCGCAGTTATCGGACGGATTCTCCGCCGCATTTTTCTGATTTTGTAAAAGTGCAAGCCGACGTTTCAGTTCTTCTATTTCTTCGGTTTGCCGTTGCTCTTTTTCCTTTGCCTTTTCCTTTTTGTCCGCGCTTAATACTCTCACGAGTCTTGCGATTTCAAAGCCGATTATGATAAAGCAGGGGATTATAATAAGGCAAATCACGCCCACGGTTGTTTTGAACGCATATACGATTATGCCGAGAATATAACTCTGTCCGGTTACCTTGCCTATTATATAATTCGGGCTGTCCGTCAGAGAAGTGTCTATTGTTTGCCGCAACTGTTCC
This sequence comes from uncultured Clostridia bacterium, assembly GCA_945917475.1. Taxonomy (GTDB): domain Bacteria; phylum Bacillota; class Clostridia; order Christensenellales; family Borkfalkiaceae; genus UBA1259. The sequence goes on from CAMEHL010000002.1 coordinate 40,133, forward strand.
GAATCGGCGTTTTTGTTGTCGCCTTCGAGCGTGATGATATACCCGCCCGAATCCTTTTCTTCTATTGAAACGATACGGTGGGTTATGGTTTCCTGCCTTGTGTAAACGTATCTGAAAGTAAGCACGTCGCCGACTTTGAGACTTGCGTACCACTCTTTTTTTTGTTCTTCGTCTTCGGGCGCAACCTGCACGAAGATACATGATTTAACGGGAATACTTTTTATTCTGTATCCGCTTACGTCCGTCAGTTCGCATTTATCCATAGAGTCCGAGCGGACGAAACGCAGTTGATACCCGAACACGGTCGCCGTCCCGTCGCTGTCCTTTTTGGACGCTATGCTTAATACGAGAGCAAATAATGCAAAGAGTATTATGAAAAAAAGCGCCACGTCGACCGTAACGCGCAGCACTTTCTTTATCTTCGGTTTTTTTTCCGCCTTTTCGCTATTCATTGTATTTCCCCAAAAAACATATCACGAACGTTTTGCGTTCAGGTCGATATAGAAAGTTATATCGCTTTCCTGAGTTTCGTTGCTCGCGGATTCGGACATCGTGTAACTCAGAGTTATTACGGAAGTGTTGCCGCCGAGCGCAACGGTATCGCCTTTAAGCAATTCTCCCAAAGGTTTTTCGATTATTGTATTTTCCGTTATTATTGCTACGGTAACGTAATCTTTAAGCACGCCGTCGTCGTCGCCCTGAAAATTTAACGTTACGTCGTATTCTCTCGCGTTATCGCCCGCAAGGTTTATAACGTATTCGGCGGTTTTGCCGGGGTAAAGGTTACCGATTTCCGCTTTTAAGGTTCTGTGCGTATTGCCGTCTACGACGACAGTCGTATTATCGCTGAGTTTTGCGTCCGAACGGTTAGACCACACGATTGATATTCCGGTAAAAGATATTATTACGGTAACGATGCTTAAAATGAACAGTAGTTTCTTGCTCATAATTCCTTCCAAAAATTTTTCAATAAACCTGTTTAAGCAATAAAAAAGTTCGCGGATTAATCTAATCCGCGAATCTTTTTCCGTTTTTTGTCCAAAAATCGGATATAAACAGGTGATTTTTTCGTTTTTTTACGATTTTGTTTTGTTTTTGTTGACAATTTATATATATAATGTTATACTATGTAAAAAAACTAGTTCATCTATTAGATTAATCCACGAACAAACGGGGGCGGAGAGTTCTCGTTTTTTTTGTTGCCGTTTACAGGAAAATCTTGCCGAGTTTGTTCATATCATCGCGCACTTGTGTTCCATAAGGCTGTGCGCGTACCTTTTTAGCGTTACCGTCGGGTTTTTATGCCCTAAAATCTCGGATAGCGTTCTTACGTCCATTCCGCATTCCAGCGCCCGCGTGGCGAACGTGTGTCTTAAAGAGTGAATACCGCGCCGCGGTATCTTCAATTTTCTGAGCAGCAGTTCGAAACTTTTCTGATACGACCTGACCGAAACTTCTTCGCCCTTTTCTCCCGATATGAACCGCTTGCTTTCCGAACGCTTCTTTAAGGCTTTAAGCCAGGGCGATAACTGCCTTGGATAGGGGATTATTCTTCGCGAACTGTCCGTTTTCGGCTCGCCGATAACCTTTCTGTATTGCCTGTTCTCCCACCCGTCGAAACAGGATTTAGAAACTCTTATCGTTCTTTCGGCAAGGTCTATATCGTCCCATTCGAGAGCGAGCAATTCGCCCAACCGCAGCCCCGTGTAAAGACAAAGCACCACGCCGAACAGTTTGTCCTTTTTTCTGTCTTTTACGTATTTCTCAATCGCTTTTTGTTCCGAAACGGTAAAGCACTCCACTTTTCTCTCGACCGATTTCGGTCTTCGTATCGCCGCCGAATACTGCTTGTTTACTACGCCCGTGTCCTGCGCCAGGGATAGCGAATTTTTAATGACCGCAATGACGCCCATTACCGTGTTAGAAGAATACTTGTCCGTCAGCCCCGCAACGAAACGTTGCAGTACGGGTGCGGTCAACTCGTCTAATCCGTAATTCCCCAACGCGCCCGACAGATGATTTATGACGATGCTGCAGTACTTGTAATAAGTTCTCTCTTTCTTTGTCGGCTTTACGTAATATTCAAGCCACTCGTTAAGCCACTCTGCGTATTTCATTTTTTTTCTCCTTAAACAAAAAACCTCGTCGCATTTTAAGGCGACGGTTATATTATAGCCGTCGTTTTATTATTTTGAGAAGTTTTCGGCAAGCCATACCGTCGGCGTTATTTAAAAAAATTAAAAGGCGAGCCGACGGCTCGTAAATGCGCCGTCGGCTCGCCTGTTCGGATATAATTTTATTTAATTCCGTTCAATTATATACAATTCGGTTTTTAGCCCGACTTAATAAAAAACAAACCCGAACAAAGGTGTTCGGATTTGTTAGCAGATGGTGACCCCAACGGGATTCGAACCCATGATACCACCGTGAAAGGGTGGTGTCTTAACCGCTTGACCATGGGGCCACTTTATGGGAAATATACAGTCCCCGCTGTCCGCGACGAATTGCTCCGTAACGGTATTTATGTGTTCGACTTTGCGCCGTGATTTACTTGGTAGCGGCGGTCAGAGTCGAACCGACGACCTGCCGGGTATGAACCGGCCGCTCTAACCAACTAAGCTACGCCGCCATATTCTGCAATCAAATGCTAATGTATTATAGCGGAAAACAGAAATTTTGTCAATTATATTTTGCCTGTTTTGACAAATTTTTTTGTTTTTTCGCAGACGCCCTTTTTGCGGTGGCGCGTAGGTGCTGTGCAAAAGTCACATTGAGTAAGTGAGATGCGTAAGTTGTGTTGAAATATAAGAGCGTAGTGGCGGCAAATATTTGCCGCCACTACGCTTTATCGCATTTTTATTCGGCTTTATCTATATTGCCGCTTATGGGCGCGTTAGGCGTTTCGTCGAAGTTTTTGCGCCCGTTTTCTTTAAGTTCCGTTATTACGGTTTTAGACAGGAACAGCAACGCGAGCGCGTTGGGTATTACCATAAGGTAATTGAATAGGTCGGCACATTCCCAGACGAGATCGTTTGAGAGCAGAGAACCGAGAAAGATGAACGCGACCGAAAGCACCGAATAGACGATAGTGCTTTTCTTGCCGAACAGATACGTAAAGTTGATTTTCCCGAACAGATTCCAACTGATAATAGTCGAAAAGGCGAAGAAGAACAGGCATACCGCAACGAAAATCGCGGCGATTTTGTCGCCCACGCTTGCGTTGCCGAACAGGCTCGCGATACCGAGTCTTACCATTGTGTTGCCGGAATAGCCCGCGTTTTTCAGCGCGTCGGTGGGATTGCCGCCCGCCGCGACGGTTTGTTCGGAGATTTGCGTTATCGCGCCGTTGCCCGCGTAGAGCGTGGTCAGGACTATCAGCGCGGTCATCGTAAGAACGATGAAAGTGTCGATAAACACGCCGACCATAGCGACAGTGCCTTGTTCGTGCGGGGTTTTGACGTTAGCCTGCGCGTGGGCGTGCGGGGTAGAACCCATACCCGCTTCGTTGGAGAAAAGCCCTCGTTTCGCGCCCATACTGATAGCCGTTTTAAGCGCGTAACCGATACCGCCGCCGATAATCGCGTCGGGCGTGAACGCGTATTTGAATATAAGCCATATTGCTTCGGGCAGCACGGTTATTTTGCAGCATATAATGATAAGTCCGCCGAGCAGGTAAACGGAAGCCATAACGGGGATAAGTTTTTCGGTAACGGACGCGAGTCTGGACACGCCGCCTATAAAAATCAGCGCGGCGAGAAAAGCCACGATAAGCCCGATTATCCAGGGCTGAATATCAACCGCCTGCGTTACCGCGCTGGTAATCGAGTTGGACTGTACCATAGAACCTATAAAGCCGAGCGCGATTATGATTGCGACGGCGAAGAACCCCGCAAGGAATTTCCCGAACCCGCCCTTGAACGCTTTCTTAATATAGTATACGGGTCCGCCCTGAACCGAACCGTCCGCGCCGACTATGCGCGTTTTCTGAGCGAGAACGGCTTCGGAATAAATGGTAGCCATACCGAAAAACGCGATAATCCACATCCAGAAAATCGCGCCGGGGCCGCCCGTTAAAATGGCGGCGCACGCGCCGACTATGTTGCCCGTTCCGACCTGAGCCGCGACGGCGGTCGTGAACGCCTGGAAAGAACTCATTCCGCTCTTGTGCTTGCCGCCGTTCAGTTTCAATTTGCCGAACACGTTTTTCATACCCTGTCCGAAACAGCGAATCTGCACGAACCGCGTTTTAATCGTATAAAACAAACCCACGCCGACGAGCAGGATTACGAGAACGTAATCTGAAAGATACTTGTTGACCGTCTGAACCACGGTTAAAAGACCGTCTAAAAATTTTTGCATAAAAACTCCCGAAAAAAAAGAATCGCTTTCCGATGAAAAGCAACTCCGAGAAAAAAGCAAATAAAAAAATTGCCCTGTCCTTTCGCCTGAGAGATTTGGGGAAAGCGTTCCCTTTGCACCTTCGGCACTTCCCATAAAGGGGAAGATTCTCCAGAGTTTCTCCGTCCGCGGTTTCGGTAAAGATTCCGCCGACATCATCGAATAACGGGAGAATTATAGCACAAAGGATAAGCGTTGTCAACGGATAAAGGGCGATAAAAGCGGAAAAAGGGGCAATTTTGTAAAATAATCGCAAAACCGCGCGTTTTCTGACGGAAATGTTCGGATAAGAAAAAGGGGCGCGGTCAGGGGCGGTCGGACGCTATGGAAAAACGGTCGGTCAAATCTAACAGCGCGTTTACGTTTTCGTCGGAATATTCCACCTGGGCGGAATATTCGCGCGCAACGTCCGCGAGAAGAACTTTTCCGTCGTCCGTTTTTGCGCGTTCGCCCGTAAAAACCGCGTCGATTGCATAAAGCGACAAAACGCAGAAAAGCAGTCTCGACTTCAAATCGGTTTTATCGACGGCGTTTACGACGTGCCGGTGAATAAAATACGTCGCGAGTTGCTCGAAAGGAACGGAATAATCCGAGTCGGGAAAAACCGTCGATAAGTCCGCCGTAAAAACGGCGTTTTCAATCCGCTCGCGCCACCCGTCGCCAAGGCGTTCGAGTTTCAGAAATACGTCTTTCCAGCCGAACGCGAGAAAGTCGCGCCCGCTGACGCCGCAAAGATCGAAAGCAAGGTTGAAACGTTCGTTAAAAGACAAATCGCGGTTCTGAAAAATGCCGAAAGCCTTTTCGCGGAAGGATAGCGCGGTTTTTTCGAATTCGCGTTGTTCGGACGAAAGGGAAACGGGCGCTTCTCCGTCGTCGCATAGGGTAACGGTGCGCGCGGCAGGGGTATAGTTTATCACGGCTTTCGCGATTTCTTCGCAGCAAATGCCCACACCGTATTCCACGCGGTCGGAAAGGTAATTGCGGTAACGCGGGTGTTCGCGGCATACGTCGCACAAATAATCTTCGCCGAGATTGATAATCAGGTCGCAGAGATTGTCTTTATTCAAAAACGCGCAGCGTTTGCCGTCGGTCGTTCTGAACCGCTTGCCCTTAAAGTCCACGCCGCCGAGCAGAGTCTTTCCGTATTCGCCTTTATATTTTTTGTATTTTTTAAGCGTTTCGTCGTCTATATCTATCTGCCAGCCCGTGCAGCAGTTGTGTCTGCATTTCGCGGCGGCGCATTTAAAACCGATAAAAAACCCGAGCGTACGTACTTCCATTTTTTCCTTAAATCCTTTTGCGGGAAAGCGATAACCCCGACCGTTCCGTTAATCGTTCAGTTAATACGGGCGTAATCGGGCAACGTAAAACATTATAATACAAAACCGCGCCTAAATCAACCGACGGCAAGGCGGACGTCGCCTTTTTATATAAGGTTTAAACATTGTTGACTTTTGAACAACGTTAATTTATAATATAAAAGATGGTATTTGCGGAATAACGGATAAAACGGCGGCGAAAACGACGCCGAAGACGGCAGACTTTTCCGTTTGAAATAAACGCGTTTCCGACGGATTGTCGTGCGGAGACGTTAAGTCTTGCCGGATATACGGAAACTCCGCCCGGATAACGGTACGATTTACGCGAAAGCGCGGAAACGGGAGTTTCTTAAAAAAATAAAGGACGGTAAAAAGTATGAACGACGGAGAAAACCGCAAGGCGGCGGAGCGCGGAGCGGACGGAAAAAAGAACAAGGTTAACACGGGCGTTATAAACCTGAACGTATCCAACGACGACGGGTTTCTTTCGCCTTATTCTTTTGAAGGCACACCCGTGATATCTTCCGAAGTGGCGGATTTTCTCGAAAATGCGGTCAAGGCGCACAGCCCCAAAGAAAAACTTATTCTCAACGTCAAAGGCGACTGCATAGACGAAAACGAGCGCGTGCAGTACGCCGCAGCGATAAAAAACTATTATTCGCTTAAACTCAAAGAAGAAGAACGCGAGAGAAAAAACAGAACGAAAGTGGCGGCGATTTTCGCTTTGATAGGCATAATCGCGCTCGCGTTTATGTTTTACCTTTCGGAAAGAGAAGTCTCCGAAATCTGGAAAGAGTGTATAGATATCTTCGCGTGGGTGTTTTTATGGGAAGCCGTGGATCAGTTTTTTATAGAGCGCGGTGCGGTTAAAATCCGCCGTAAACGTTACCGGAATTTTGCCGAGATGGAAATACGTTTCGAGTGATATATCGGGGCGATACTTCGGGCGAAACGCAACCTGCGCGCCGAACGCGCCGCGGGAACGGAATATCCGTATATCCGTTTATAGTTGTCTGAAAAGTTCACGCCGCGCCGCGAGTATTCGCGGCGCGGCGCAGTTTACGCTTGAAAACGTTTACTCCTGCCCCGCTGCCTACCGCGGGGCGGGGTAATCAACGGACTTATTGCAAAAGTTTATATAAGGTTTTATATAGTCTTTTCATATCGAAAATATAAACCGCCGCCCTGCGGCGCAGGGCGGCGGTTACGTCGGAATTGTTTATTAAATCACGATTTCTTTGCTCGGGTCGATAACTTCCGCAAGGAAAGGCAGTTCTCTGAACTTCTCGGCGTAGTCCAGACCGTAACCGATTACGAAACCGCAGGGAACGTCAAAGCCGATATAGTCCGCGCTGATATCCACTTCGCGCCGTTCCTTTTTATCGAGAAACGCGCATATTTTAACGCTTTTCGGTTGTTTTTTCTTTAACAGTCCTATAAAATACGCTAGCGTTTTGCCGCTGTCGACTATGTCTTCCACTATTATTACGTCTTTGTCCCTGATTTCCGCGGTTATGTTGGAAACGAGTTCCATTTCGCCGCCGACAGTCCCGTTTTTATAACTCGACAGCCGCGCAAAGTCTATCATAATGGGTATCTTTATGCTCTTTATAAGGTCGGCGAAAAAGTATACCGCGCCTTTAAGCATACATATTATTACGGGTTCTTTGCCCGCGTAATCGGCGGTGATTTGCGCGCCGAGTTCCTTTACGCGTTTGCCTATTTGTTCTTCCGTCAGCAGAATTTTGTAGTTTTTCATAGCGTTCCTTGTTATTCTTTCGTTATTTTAATCAACCGTTCGGTCGATTGAGTTACTTTTACGTCCCTCGATACCGCTATCCCGAATATCGCGTACACTCTGCCGCCCGCCGCGACGACGGGCAGGGTCTCTCTGTCGGCGTAGGGGATTTTCAGGTCGGTATAATAATCGCACAGTTTTTTGTTTCCGCCGCCGAACTTCCCGAATACGTCCCCGTTCCTTTTCGTGCGAATGGTCGCGTCCGCAGGGAGTTTGTCGCCGTCGAGATACAATCCGCTTTTTAAGTCTGTCGAGTCTATTTTTTCCGCAGGAACTCTCTCTATTTTAACGGTATGACCGCAAAAACGGTATTCGCCTTCCGCAAAAGGCAGCGTCTCGCCGTAAGTTTCAGCCGCGCCGTTCCTTTTAAATAGGATTTTGCCGTATTCGCGCCGAGCCGTAACGCCTCTGGGCAGATGAACGGTTTTTCCCGTCTGTTTGTCAATGAGCGCAAGCACGTCGTCCGCGTGCGCTTTCCCGTAATCTTTGATTATACCGCATTTTTTGAACGCGGAAATTATCGCAGCCCTAATAAGTGCCTTGTCGGCGGCGTCCGCACGCGCGGGGAAAGTTATTTCCGCGCCGAAGTCGGTAGCCCTTACGAGTTTTTCCGCCTGTTTTTCTATATACAGCGACTGTTCGTACGCTATTTCCGAAAGCCGCGCTATGCTCGTCTCCGCTTGCGGAAAAATCTTCTCGATTACGGGCAGTACGTTAAGCCTTATATAATTGCGCGTGTATTCGTCTGAAAAGTTGGTGGAATCGTTTACGAACGGCACGCCGTTTTCACGGGCGTATTCTTCTATTTCGCTTTTTTTTACGTTTATTAGCGGTCTTATTATATAACCGCCGCCGCGTATGCCCGATAAACCTTTAACCCCCGTTCCGCGGAAAAGGTTAAAAAGCACCGATTCCGCGTTGTCGCGCAGATGGTGCGCCGTCGCCACCAAATCGCACTTTCCGCTTTTAACCGCGTCGGCAAAACACTCGTAACGCACAACTCGCGCGGCTTCTTCGAGAGAGATTTTCTCCCGTTCGGCTTTTTTCGGAACGTCCGCACTGTAGGGGAAGAACAAAATATCGCGTTCTTTGCAATAATCGCGCACGAATTCGGTGTCTCTTACCGATTCTTCGCCGCGTATGCCGTGTTCCACGTTAATCGCCGCAACGGTAAACCCGCATTTTCCGGCGACTTGCGACATATAGTGTAAAAGACACATAGAATCGCATCCGCCCGAAACGGCGACCGCGACGGTTGAGTTTTCGGGAATCCCCGATAAATCCGGAAACATAGTTATATTGTAACAAAGGCGGAAAAAAATTTCAAGCGTTAAATGGAGAATATTTATAAAAACGCGTTTTTTTTGCCCGAAAACAAAAAAGAATATTTTTTTCGTTATTACGGGGTATAACGTTTGACAAAAGAGAAAAAATGTTATATTATAGTAAAGCTTTCCGAAAGAGAGCGTAAACATCGCGGGGTAGAGCAGCCTGGTAGCTCGTCGGGCTCATAACCCGGAGGCCGTGAGGTTCAAATCCCACCCCCGCAACCA
>CAMEHL010000003.1 GCA_945917475.1 uncultured Clostridia bacterium
ACGAATTAAGTAAATTTTCGCCCGTTTCGGACGACGTAGCCGAAAAATAAAAATCGATAACGGCTTTCGCCGTTTTTAGAGTCGCATAAACAAACAGCCCGCCGCCTTGCAACGCAAGGCGGCGGGCTGTTTGTTTCGGATAAGTATTCGGATAAATTTCTTGTTACTTCTTTTGCTCGTAAAACACGAGCGCTTCTCCCGAACGCACCGTAATTACGACCGTATCCGCGGTCGCGAGATTGCTTATTCCGCGCGTGTCGGCGGGCGTAAGCGTAAGTCCGTTAAGCGGATAATAAAGCCCTTCACTTTTAACGAACGAACAGTCACCGCCGTAAGGAATAATCGATAACGCCGCCCCGCGCACCGTCCCGATTGTTTCGTCGCCGCAAATTAAACGGGTTATCAGCCCGTTCTGCTTTATCTTCGCTTTAAGCCCGTGTTCGCGCGCTATTTTAAGAAGCGCAATATTACCGAGAACGTGGTCGGGTCTGCCGCCGTACGCGCCGTAAACGGTTATTTCGTCCGCGCCGAGTTGTGCGGCGGCGACAACCGCGCGTTCTCCGTCGGTAAAATTCTTTTCGGGATTGAGTTCTATAACGTTTTCGCCTGTCGGCGCGGCTTTAAGGCTGTCAAAATCGCCCACAACCGCAAGAACGTTCTTTTCCCCGATTATATCCTTATGTTTATACGCGCCGTCGGCGTAAATAACGTCCGACTCGTCCACCTTGTCGCAAAAATCGGGACTTTTTAAAATTATCGCTACTTTCATTTTTTATCCGTATAAGAATTTATTAATCGCCGACGCCCGTTAATTCGTCCGCATTTTTGATTTTATCACCGAAAGCGATTCGCCGTCAAGCACTCTGTCAAGTATAAACCGCAGAAAGCACAAAACCCCGTACACGACCAAGGTTGAGACCGCACGCACCCGCAAAAACACGCTCGCCGACGATTGCGCTTTTTCGCGGTTTGGAGAAGGGTTGCGGATTGCCGCAACTGCCGAGCGGGCGCGACGGGCGTGTACAACATAGTACACAACCGAGCCCCCGCGAGAACGTAGCGGCAAGACGCGCCCTTATACAAATCGCGGTTTAAAATTCAAAAAGCAATAAACTAAGGTTTACTGCTTCCTGAATAATATATGATAAGGGGGAAAATGATGAGCGTATTTATTGTTTCAAGGTGTTTTCCCTTTCGACAATGATACTATACTACTTTCGACATTTTTTGTAAAGCGTTTTACACGGGTTTTTAAAATTTTTTTGATAAATTTTTTCACATTTTTCCGATAAAAAGATTTTACTGTTATAAATTAACAAATAATGTGAATTTTGTTCTTATGTTTGTGATAATATATCAAACGCCGCAACAGGCGTCGGAAAAGCCGCAAAAAGGGAGCGAATCGGAGCGGCGGAAAGAAAGAATATCCCTTTCAGGCATTATAAGTCGGAAATAAAAATACAGAACGCTATACTTCGCTATGGCGAAGCGCAATGCGCTTTTTTTAATAAGTTTTTCGTTTATGAAAACGCCGCCGACGGTCAGTCCGTCGGCGGCGCAAACAAAACGGTATCCGTTTTACGCCGATTATTTCGCTATGACTTTAATGAGTTGCGCCGCGCCCGCAACGAACGCCGCGACCGCGCCTACGATAGAACCGACCGCCAAAGAAAGATTTTCTGCGACGTTTCCGCCGAACAGAGTAATCACCGAACTTACGGTATCGTTTATTATGCAGAAAGAGGGCGATAACAAAAAGAACACGCCGGAAGCGATAAACGCCGCTGCGGCTATAAACGATAAAAGTTTACCGCCCCTGCCGAGCGCGCCCGCAACAGCAAACAAAACGCCCGCAACCGCAAGAATATATGTAAGCAAGTTCATAAACGAAAATTTGAATATATCCACTTCGCCGATAACGGGCAATTTCTCGGAATACCCGAAAGCAATCTGCAAGCCCGTGTAAGTGGTTTCCGAGTCTTTGACGGCGACTGCGGGCAAGAAAAGCATTGCCGCCGCCGCAATTCCCGCAAGAATGGCAACCGCGCCGAGAACGAGACCTGCCGAACTTCTTTTTCTTCTTTTAGCCATATATAATATTTCTCCCTAAAAATCTTTTATTTTCCGATTTATAAAGCGAACGGATATATTTTATTTCGCAATCGCGCGGCAACGAAAGCGTATGCTTTCAGTTGCTCCTGCGCCCGAATCGGGAAAACCCTGACTTTATAAGCCGCAATCGATATAAATAAAGCGGGGGCGTTATTCGCGCCCCCGCCCGTTTGCCGCGTTCCGTTACGCGTTTTTAACGATGTTGGTTACTTCGTTAACAGACAAGGGATTTATAGTGAATACGAGGCAGTTTCCTTTCGCGTAGCCTGCGTCTTCCATCGCTTTGAGCCACTCTTTAACGCCCTCGCTGGAAGAAACGTCTTTCACGAATCCTTTAACCGTTTCGCTGTCTTCGTAAAGTTTCTTCATATCTTCCGTCGCCTGAAATTCGAGAATCAGAACGACGGTGCTTTTAAGACCGTCAACCTTTTTTAAACCGTGCAAAGTAACCGCAAGTTCGTCTTTTTCCGCTTCTTCTTTGATTTTGTCGTTATAGCCTTCAAGTTCGGCTGATTCTTCGTACCCTTCTTTCTCGAACGCCTTTTTGAGCGAGCCGTAAGACGAGCAACCCGTCATACCCAAAGCAAGAACCGCCACTAAAACGAGCGCCACGAGCGTTGCAAATTTTTTCATAATCACAATCTCCTTTTAATAAATTATTGTACAGACAATATACCATAAGACGAAAAGCAAGTCAAGAGAAAAAAAGGAATTTAAAAAAAAATAAGTCGGCGTTAATCCGACTTATCCGTTCAGATAACAATAAATTACCCGATTTCGCTTTATTATTCGCCCTTAAACGGCAATAAATCGACGAGTCTTGCACGCTTAATCGCCGTGGCGAGAACTCTCTGATGTTTCGCGCAGGTACCCGTCATACGGCGCGGAAGAATTTTTCCGCCTTCGGTAACGTATTTTTTCAGCGTGTTGACGTCTTTATAATCTATCTCGTCAACTTTCGCCTGGCAGAACGCGCAAACCTTTCTCTTGGGAATTCTCTTTACGTACTTTTTAACTTCCTTGGCGGGCGCGGCGGTCTCGGCGGCTTCGGTCTGTTCGGGCGCTTTGACTTCTTCGTCCGCGGCGGGCGTTACGTTTATATTTTCGTCCATATTCGTTATACTCCTTTATAAATTTTAAAACGGAAGTTGATTGTCGTCTATCGCTTCGAGCGGCGGACGCTCTCTTTTAGCGGAAACGGTTCCGCTTTCCGTATCGTCGGAATTCTGCGCGCTTCTCGGCGTCAGAAATTCCACTTCGTTCGCAACGACGTCGGTAACGTTTCTCTTTATTCCGTCCTTATCTTCGTAAGAACGGTTCTGCAAACTGCCGACGACGGCGACTTTATTGCCTTTTTTAAGATATTTTCCGCAGTTTTCCGCTCTGCCGCGCCATACCGTAACGTTGAAAAAATCGGTATCACGCGAGCCGTCCGAGTTGGCGTAATCTCTCGATACCGCGATTGAAAATCTGCATACCGCGATACCGCTCGGAGTTTCGGAAAGTTCGGGATCTCTCGTAAGATTCCCTACCAAAATTACCTTATTCATCTTTTCTCCTTATCTTTTCGTAATCAATCTTCTTATGATTCCGTCAGTTATTCCGGCAATACGCTTGATTTCTACGACGAGCGTTTTTTCCGCTTCGAACGTCATCAGAACGTAATAGCCTTCGGATTTGTAGTTGATGGGGTACTGTAATTTTCTCACGCCCCAACGGTCGGTGCTTTCTACCGTGCCGCCGTTTTTGGTAACCAAATCCTCGAACTTCTTGACGATATTCTCTTTCGCTTCGTCTGAAAGCGACGCGTCGAGAATATACAACATTTCGTATTTAGTCATAAAATTTTACCTCCCGGACTTATTCGGCTCGGAAATTCTTTCCGAGCAAGGTTTTCCGCCGATTACGCAGGCGGAACGCTTTATAGCTTATCTATATTAACAGATTTAAACGTGTTTGTCAATCGTTTTTCGCACTCTCGCCGCCGCGGTTTTTAGCGATTTTCGCATAATCTTTTTCCGCAAGGCAACCGAGAAGTTTTCCGTCGTTTTTTTTGGGCGATTTTACGCAGACGCCGAAAAGTGCGGCGAGTTCTGAGCCTATCTCCCGCCCGGAATACCCTATCCTTTTCAGCGCGGCGGCGTTTATTTTAAGGTCTTTATACGAAAAGGGCGTTCCGTCCGTTTTCATCGCGTCGTAAAGCGCGCGCCACCTTAAAGCCGTCGGGCATTCGCCGTGGTCGTCTTTACAAGCGGTATGGTCGGCTTGCTTTAACGCGATAAGGTCTTCCGCGTAATCGCGGTTTGCGACGAGAAACGCGCGGATTTTGCCTTCGCTCTCGTTACATTCCAGATCGCGCATATGTTCGGCGACGAGAAATTCCGTCTCCGCGACCGTCTTTCTATCCGCTTTAAGCCTTAATAGCGCGGCTTTCGCTATTTTCGCACCGACTGCGGCGTGTCCGTGGTACCTCCCGAACGTTTTCATACAATACGGCTTGCCCACGTCGTGCAAAAGCGCGGCGAGCCTGATTTTTTGCGGCGCGTAAAGGGCTGCCCGCAAAGAGTGTTCAAGCACGTCGTGGTCGTGGAAGTCGCGCCGCTGCGCCATACCTCTGCCTTGGGCGAGTTCGGGGAAAATAACGTCTAACACGCGCGTTCCGTCCAGAATTTTCAACCCCGCGTAATGCCCGTTTACGGGAGAAAACGGGTACTTGCCGTCGGCGGATAAAATTTTCCCGAGTTCGGAGTAAATCCGTTCCGCCGACACGTCCTTTAAGTTTTGCGAATACTTTTCAGCCGCGGCGAGCGTGCTTTCAGTCGGCGCAAACCCCGTTTCGGCGGCAAACCGAGCAAGGCGCATAAGCCTTAATCCGTCCCGCGCGAACACTTCTTCCGCGTCTCTCGCGGTGTCTAACACGCGCGCTTTTACGTCCGCCGCCCCGCCGAGCGGGTCGACAAGAACGCCGTTTTTCACGTCGTAATACAGAGCGTTGCACTTAAAGTCGCGGCGGAGCGCGTCTTCTTTTATATCGGCAGTAGGCTCGACCGAAACGGGCGTATGGCAGCCGCCCGCGCCGTATTTTTCTCTGCGGAAACCCGCGTATTCGTAACGCCTTTCTCCGTCGGAAAACACCGCCGTACCCGTGGTTTTATAGACGGTTAAAACGGAAAAACCCGCGCGGTTTGCGAGTTTTATAAAATCGGCGACGGAAAGCGCGGAAGTAATATCCGCGTCCGCCGACTCTTTAAGCCCCGAAAGCGCGTTGCGGACGTACCCGCCTACCAGGTAGACGGGCGACGGGCATAGTTTTGCCAGCGCATACAGTTTTTCGGGGATTGTTATTTCCATTATCTGCCTTTTTCCCGTAAAGTAACGATTGTACCGCGTTTCGGCAAGTTTTTAACGCGATTTTTCGGGATATTAATAATGCTTATATATATTGTATCATAAAAAGGTTGTTTTTTTGCTTTTTTTGTTGTAAAATATTTTGGAACGTTACTTTTTTTACCAAGGATGAAATGTTAAATTTACTCGTAAACCCGATAGCCGGCGGGAAACGCGGCAAAAGAATGATTAAAAATCTCTCCAGAATAGAAGGGAGACTTAATAAACTCGGCGTCGCTTATACCGTTTACAAGACGGAAAAACGCGGAGACGCGACGGAGATCACTAAAAAGATAATAGCCGACGGCGCGGACAACGTTATAGTGGTGGGTGGCGACGGAACTCTTCACGAAGTCATAAACGGTTTTTCCGATTTCGAACGCGTAACTCTCGGCATAATTCCCTGCGGCACGGGCAACGACTTCGCCACGTCGCTAAAAATTCCCGAAGACCCGATAAAGGCGCTCGATATTATTCTGAAAAACACCCCCGCGTTCGTGGATTATATGCAGATGCCCACCGTGCGCGGGCTTAACATCGTAGGTATGGGCATAGACGTAGAAGTGCTTAAACTGTACGAAGAGTGTAAGATAAAGACAAAAATCACCTATACCAAGTGTCTGCTTAAAGCGTTGCTCGGCTTTAAGTGCGTGCAATTCGACGCGTCTTTCGACGGCGGAGAACCGCAACGCTATTCTTCTTTCACGGCGTGCATTGCGAACGGTTACAGATACGGCGGCGGAATACCCATCTGCCCCGTAGCAGATCCGACGGATAAACAAATGGACTTCGTTGTGGTGAGCGGTATGGGAAAACTCAAAACCGCGGCTGCCGTCGTCAAACTCAAAGCGGGCAAGATTCTGTCCGTTAAAGAATCCACGCACGGCAATATGAAAACCGTTACCGTAACCCCCGCTACCGAACACTATACCGTGAACGTAGACGGCGAACTTTACGAAGACATACCGTTCAGCGTAACGCTCGTATCCGATACTTTAAGAGTGTTTCTGAAATAATATAATCTTTAAGGCGATTAAATCGAATTTTACGGTCGTTCCGCTATGAAAACAAATATCCGATTAAAAAAAGAATTATCTGCGCTCGCGGTAACGCTGTTTGCCGCGTGCGTTTCCGCTTTTACTCTGCATATTTTCGTGTATCCCGCGGATTTTGCTCCGAGCGGGGTGGACGGAATAGCCGCCATGCTCCAGAAGTTGACGGGGTTGGGCGCGGGCTATTATACGCTTATCTTCAATATTCCCCTTTTAATCGCGAGTTGGTTCGTTCTTAAAAAGCGTTACGTCGTTTATACGATCATATTCACGTTGGTTTCTTCCGCGCTTATTCAGGTGCTTGCCGCCGTGGATTTTTACGTTTACGTTACGCAGTCGGATAAACTTCTGCCCGCCGTCTTTTCGGGTATTCTGCTGGGTATACGGACGGGCGTTATGCTGCGGTTCGGCGGCTCGACGGGCGGAATAGACGTAATCGCCTGTATGATACAGAAGAAAAAACCTTACCTTAATATCGAAAAGTCGATAAGTGTAATCGCTTGTCTCATTATCGGCGTATCTTTCTTCGTGTACGGCAATCTCGAGTGCATTATGCTGTCCATAATCCAGACGTTCGTCTTTGAAAAGGCGACGGCTCTGATTATGCGAGACACGCGCAACGCCGTTCAGTTCGTCGTTATCACCGACAAGCCCGAACAACTGCGCAACGAAATTATCTTCAACTTGAAACACGGCGCGACGGTAACTCAATGCAAAGGAATGTTCACGGACGAAAACAAGTATATGATTACCACCGTCGTGAACACGAGACAAGTCCCCGAATTTATGAATATCCTAAAAAAACATCCCGATAATTTCGTCTATTATTCGGACGTAACGGGTGTAAAAGGCAATTTCCGCCGTTACAGAGACGACGTGGCAAAATAGTCGCATCTGCCTTAGCCGCGAAACGGCGACGGTAAAACCGATAATAAACCGCATATTACGGCATAAACCCTATTATAACCGCTATAAAAGCCCGAAAGACAGTTCTTTCGGGCTTTTGAGTTTTGGTTTTTACGTTAGGCGCAACGCTTTTCAGGCAACCGCGCCGCTTTTTCAGGCTTGCGGTTATAAAACGTTCGCCGTCGCGTTAAGTATCCAGGAATTATATACGAAACCCGTCGTTCTGTCTTTCAGTCCGAAAGCGTCTATAAGTTCGTTTTCGAGTTCGGGTATGCGGTCGATTTCGCCTTTTAAGTATTTCTCGATTTTTTCTTTGCAGAATTTCAGGCGTTCCATAAGTCCGCCGAGCCGTATTATATGCACTTCGAAACCGTTGGGTTTGTTTTCTCTTTCCCAAAGCGATGCAAATTCGTCGTAAAACCCGCGCAAGGCGTCAAGCGCTTTACCGAAATCTTCCGCCGTCTTTCTAAGCCCGTCTTTGTCTTTCGCGCGGTAATTCTTTCTCGCGTTCGCGCCGAGCGCGTATTTTATCGCGAGCGCGTTGCAAAGTTTTTTCTCGAATTCAAAAAGATAACCGAAAGATTTGCTCTTTTTTCCGTATTCTTCGAGTTTTTTCGCCGCGTCCGTGTAAAAATCGTATTCGTTGCCGCGCACGGCTGTATCGAACGCGCCCAGAAACGGGTCGTTATACAGCATATATTTGGACTGATTTTCAAGCAACTCGTCCTCTTTGTTGCACTTGTTGGGAAGTTCGAGCGCCATAAATGCGTCGAAATCTTCGCCCGTCGCAAGGTTAAAGCCGCGCTTTATGAGTTCGATATCTTCGTTGCCTTCGTAAACCTGTTTCGCATAATACAGCACGGGCAGGGCGGTATAATACGAACATTCCTTACCGTTGTCGCCCCATACCGTCATAATTATATTTTTAACGCCGCGCTTTCTGCACACGCGCATTGCGGATTGAGTGGTTTTCAGCGCGAGTCTGAGATTAGGGACGAATCCGCTCCAACTCCACGTTCCGCCGGCAAACCATACGTCTTTGAAATTTTCGTGCAGTCCGAAGTATTTTTCGTATTCGGCTTCTTCTTTATGGTAATAATCCCAGTACACGGGTATTACGTTGTCGGGCATATCGGCGGCGATTTTTTCGGTAACGGGGTTATCCGCGTAATACTCCCCGCCGTTAACCACGCGCAGGAACATATCCGACCACATAAGCGTTTCGAAACCGTATTTTTTCGCAATTTCAGCCACCCTGACGAGATGTTCTATCATCACCCCGTATATATTCTGAAAGCCGTGCAGGTCGGCGTATTTGCCCCTGCCCACCATATTCGCCTCGTCCATTCCTATATGCACGGTGCGGCTTTTAAATTCTTCTTTTAACGTGCGGAACATATTCTCTATGAGCGTATACGTTCTCTCGTCGCCGATAAGCAGAATATCTTTCGTATCGCAGATTCTCGCGTATTCGCCGTAACGGAAAATCCCGTTAAGATGCGCGAGAGTCTGTATGCACGGAATAAGTTCCACTCCCTTTTTGTCTGCGTAAGCGTCTATATCCTTTATCTCCGCGGCGGTATACGCGCCCCTTAAAAATCCGAACAGTTTTTCGTCCTTTACTTCGTAGGTGTCTTCCGTATACAGCATAAGCGAATTATAGCCTAACGCCGCGATGTAATCTATATATTCTTTAACCTTTTCGGGCAACATTACCCCGTCTCTCGACATATCGAGCATTGCGCAAAAACGTGTCTTTTCCATACGATTCTCCGTCGATTTTTTATTTTGCAACCGCCGCGCCGTATACGCGGAAGTTACTTTAATATTATACACCGTTACCGCCCGCTTGTAAAGCAAAAAGACGAATCGCAAAAAACTCCCGACAAATAATCCGGTCGCCGCGGCTTATATAATCAGTCGGCGCGTTTTTTCACGGAATTTCTTAAAATAAGATTGCTTTTCACCGAAACGTGCTGAACGAGAGTATAGCCGCGCCTGTTCATCTTTTTATAAAGTATATCCGTAACTATGCCCGTTATTTCCGCCGCGTTGGTTTCTATGCTCGAAAGAGAGATGTTGTAATAATCTGCAATCTTTATGTTGTCCATACCAATAAGCGAAATATCGTCGGGGCATTTCAAACCGTGTTTCTGCAAAGAAGTAATTACCCCCAGCGCAATATAGTCGTAAGAAGCGAGAATTGCCGTCGGCAGATTGCCGCCCGAAAACAGTTTTTCCATTCCGTCATAACCCGCTTCTTCGAACCGCTTATCTGATACGACTATGAGAGACGGGTCCACCGTGAGATTTTTTTCTTTCATCGCTTTTTCGAAAAGACGCTGCTTTCCTATAGTCAGTCTCTCGCCTATAAACCCTATTTTTTCATGCCCCGCTTCTCTCAACACGTAAACCGCTTCTCTTATTCCGCTATAAAAATCGATGCTGACCACGTCGGCGTACTTCTGTTCGGACGACGAGCCTATGTACACTATCGGCACGGGATTGTATTTTTTGGCGACTGATTTGCCCGCCATCACTATAATCCCGTCCGCCCTGTTGTCAGTCGAATAAAAGCCTATGAGTTCGCTTTCGGTCTTTAACGAAAAATCGGTTACCGAAACGAGCATAACCGAATTTTCGCGTTCGGTTATTTTTTTCAGTTCTTCTAAAATCACGGTGTAATACGCGCTCGTGATTTCCGGGCAGATTACGGCAATCACCTTTTTCCCGAATTTCTTTTTGTCATATTTATAAAAACAGCCGAGTTCTTTGGCTTTTTTTATTACCGCGGCTTTGGTTTCGGCACTGACGTCTTTGCCGTCGGAAAAAACTTTGGACACGGTTGAAAGCGAATACCCCGTTATTTTCGCAAGTTCTTTAAGGTTCATAAACTTCTCACGTCGCTCCTTTCGCGATTTACGGGAAAATGATAACATTTATTCGTAAAAATTTCAAGTATTTTAGCAAAAAACCCTTTTATTATATAATGTTTTTAACGAAAACTTTTCGTGAGTTTTTGTATTGACAGTATGGCGGACGCGGGATTATAATATATATAATAAAAAAAATACAGGAGAATAAAAATGTCGGTTAAAATAGGCTGGGCGGAAGTAGATATAACGCCCGAAAAAGGAACTAAAATAGGACTTGCAGGTCAGTTTTTCGAGAGAATTACGGACGAAGTGGAAAGCAGAATAACCATAACGGCGTTCGCGCTGGAAAACGGCGACGACAGGGCGGTTATAGCGTCGTGCGATTTGGTTGCGATAGGCAAAAATCTCCACGCGCTCGTAAAGCAGAAAGTTACCGCCGTCTATCCCGAATTAAAGGATAAAATAATCACGAACGCCATTCACACGCACACTTCTTACGTATATTCGAGAAAGAATACGTTGAGCGATTCTTCTCTTTCGGTATTGAAAGAACTGCTTCCCGCGGATATGCAGTATAAGCCGCTGGTCAGCGACGAAACAATGCTCGACCCCGACGTTGCGCTCGGATTTTTAGCGGATAAAATAGCCGAAGCGGTAAAAAAGGCGTGGGAGAACAGAACGGACGGTTATTACGCCAACGCGTTCGGCAGAGCGGCGGTCGGTATGAACAGGCGCGTCTGTTATGACGACGGCTCCGCCAAAATGTGGGGAGACAGCAATCTCGCCAACTTTGAAGAACTCGAAAGCGGCAACGACAGCGGCATAGAAATCATATACACTTTCGATAAGGATAAAAAATTAAACGGCGTTATCGCCAATATCGCCTGTCCCGCGCAGGTGGTGGAACACAGAAATTTCATATCTTCCGATTACTGGGGAAAGGTAAAGGAAAATTTAAGAAAACGTTTCGGGGAAAACGTGTTCGTGCTGGGACTGTGTTCTGCGGCGGGCGATTTGTGTCCGAGAGATTTAATACGCTGGGTTAATCCCGAAACGCCGATAGACGACCCGAATATCAAGCGCGAAAACTATATTGAACGCCGCGCAGATCCGTCTATGTTCGACGTGTCGGGCTTAAAGGTCGTGGGAAGGAGAATTTCCGACGAACTTATCGCCGTCTACGAAGAACTCGATAAAAGCGCGTTGAAAAACGACGGAGAGTTAAAGCACGAAACCGTAACTCTGACCTTGCCGCTCCGCAAAGTTACCATAGCCGAATATAACGACGCGGTTGAAAAAATCGACGCGTACATAGAAAAGAACAAAGGCAGGGCTATGACGTTCGACGACAACGCGAAAATGCACGTTTACGCGGGGACGATAGCGAGATACAGAACGCAACAGAAAATAAACACGTTTACGGAAGAAATCCATATTATAAGATTCGGAGATATAGCGATAGCGACCAATCCTTTCGAACTGTTCTTAAACTACGGAAACAAGATAAGAGCGAGAAGTAAGGCAAAACAGACTTTTCTCATTCAACTCTCCTGCGGAGCGGACGGGTATCTGCCGACCGAAAAAGCGGAAAAAGGCAGCCACTATTCCGCGTACGTTTCGAGCGGATCTACCGGACACGAAGGCGGCGACTTATTAGTCAGAGAAACACTCGAACGTATCAACTCGATGTTCAACGTTTGACAGACAGGTAATAATGAGAAAAAATTACGAACTCGATATGACCGAAGGTCCTATCGTAAAACAACTGATACGTTTCGCCTTGCCCATTCTTGCGGTAAACATTCTGCAAATTTTGTTTACAACGGCGGACACGGTGGTTCTCGGCAGGTTCGTGCCGGAAGAACGCTCAACCGTTGCGGTAGCCGCCGTCGGCGCGACAACGAGCCTTATAAATCTGCTTATAGGTTTTTTCGTGGGTATATCGTTGGGCGCAAACGTATTGGTTGCACGGTGTAAAGGCGGAAACAATCCCGAGCGCGCAAAGAAATACGTCGGGTGTTCGGTTCTGTTAAGTCTGATTTCAGGTATGGCGATTCTGCTTATCGGTTTTTTCGGAGCGGAAACGTTCCTTTCCTGGATGAATTGCAAAAACGAACTTTTAGCGCTTGCCACGAAATATCTGAAGATTTACTTTCTCGGAATGCCGTTAATAATGCTCTATAATTTCGCCGCGTCAATACTGCGTGCGGTTGGCGATACCGTAAGACCGCTTATCTTTCTGCTGGCGGGCGGAGTGCTGAACGTGGGGCTGAATATCTTCTTCGTAACGGCAGTCGGTCTCGACGTGGAAGGCGTTGCGATAGCGACGGTTGCTTCTAACGCTGTTTCCGCGATATGCTGTTTAGTGGTTATGCTTAAAAGCAAAGGCTTTTGCCGTCTCGATTTGAAATATTTACGTATTTTCGGGAAGGAACTGAAAGACTTGTTATATCTTGGAATCCCCAGCGGTTTGCAGAAAGTGTTTTTCAGTATTACCAACGTGCTTATTCAGGCAAACGTCAACGCTTTCGGTCCGTTTGCGACTGCAGGAAATTCGGTCAGTAGCGAAATAGACAAGTATATTTACGAAGTAGGAGAATCACTTGCAATATCGACGCTTTCTTTCACCGGTCAGAATATGGAAGCGAAAAAATACGACCGGGTGAAAGAAACGATTAAAAAGACCATAATGCTAATCGTATGCACGTCGTTACCGCTCGGCATTCTCGCGTCCGTTTTCTCCGAACCATTGTGTCTGGCGATAAGAAACGACCTTGCCATTCTCCCCTATGCTCAATCCAGATTATACGTTATGGCGACTACGTATTTTATATGCAGTATAATGGGCGTTTTCGGCTACGTGCTACGCGGGATGGGAAAATCTCTTACGTCTATGATAATTTCGCTCGTAGGAAGTTGTCTGCTTCGTATAGTGGTAGTTTACGTTTTAGGCTGGTTTTTCCCCGGAAATTTCCTCGTGCTTTTCCTGTCCTATCCCATTTCCTGGCTGATAGGAGTGTGTATTCAGATAACGGTACTTTCTAAACTATTCTCGTCGTTACAAAAAAGTAAAACGGCAGAAATTTCAGAAAACAAAGAAAACGAAAAAGTCGCGTAATCGCCAAAACCCGAGCGTTACGCGGAAACAGTAAAAAAATTTAAGGAGAAATTATGATAAAGATTGCTTTTGCGGGATTCGGCGAAGTAAACACGCCGATAGAAGTAATAGAAAGAAAATGCAAAAAAGCGTGCGAAGATCTGGTTAAAGCGGGTGCGGAAGTGTTTCCCTTCTACCCTATCCGCGACGATTACGAAGAAACGTACGTAAACAAGGCTACGGAGTATTTCACGGATAAAGATTTCGACGCGATGGTTTTGTGCGTTGCGGGTTGGATACCCACGCACGCGATACTTAAAGTCGCCGATAAGTTCAGACACAAACCTATGGTGCTGTGGGGGCTGTGCGGCTGGTACGAAGACGGGCATCTCGTTACGACGGCGGATCAAGCGGGAACTTCCGCTTGCAGAAAAACGCTCGAAGATTTGGGATATACGTTTAAATACGTTTACGACGTAGTGGGATTGCCGAGCAAAACGGAAGAAGTATTGTCTTATTGCGCCAGCGCGTCCGCGGCGGCGAAAATCAGAAAAATCAAGATAGGACAGGTCGGCTACCGCGATATGCAACTGTACGGCACGCAGTTTGACGGAATAGCGGTAAAACGCGAATTCGGCGTGGAAATAGAGTGCGTGGAAATGCTGGAAATAGTGCAGCGTGCGGAAAAACTCTCCGAATCGGAAATAGACAAAGTCGTAAACGGCAGAATAAAAAAATGGAAATTTCTGAAAGAACCCGACGCCGACGCGATGAAAAACGCCGCTAAATATTATCTTGCGTTCAGAAGCATAATAGCGGAAAGAAACTACGCGGCGGTATCAATAAAAGACGTGGACGGGTTTAAAAAACTGCTCGGATTCCCGCCCGCGCCGATTTTTACGCTGCTCGGAGAAGACGGAATAAGCACGATACCCGAAAACGACTGTATGGGCAACGTAACGCAGGTAATAGTAAAAGAACTGACGGGGCAAATCGGAGCGTATCTCGAATTTTACGAATTCTTCTCCGACGGAGTGCTGGCGGGCGTGCCCGACTACGTTCCTGCAGAAATAACGGACGGAGAGACCGTGTGTTATCCCGCGGCGTTCGGAGAACTATCGCAGAGCCTTTTAAATACTTCTAAAGTAAAAACGGGCTTAATCACTATGTGCAGACTTACGGTCAAAGACGGAAAGTTCGCTATGCATATAGTAAAGGGCGAAGGCAAAACGCCCGAAACGTGGGAAGAATGCGGCTGGGATAAGCCCGCGCCGCAGTTGTCGGGGTTGAAAGTAGAACTTGCCGACACGGAGAGATTCGCGCAGAACGTTATGGGGCAGCACTATATAATTTCTTACGGCGACAACGTGAAGAAAATAGTCGGATTCTGCAAAACTCTCGGAATAGAAACGATACTTTAACCACCGAAAAACCTCAAAGAAATAAAAGAGAAAAAAATGGACAAGAAAACGAAAACCGTAAAGAATACGGACAAAACGGTAACCGTAATAGCGACGGGAGATTCCCTGTTCACTGCGGATTTCCCGAAAGAATATGAAGATATAAGGAAAACGTTAGACGAATTTATAGGTAGTGCGGACGTTAAAATCACCAATCTGGAAACGAACGTTTCCGATTTTGGGGACTTCCCCAACCAATACTCGGGCGGAACGTGGATAAACGTAAGAAAGGAACTGTTTAAGTATCTTAAAACTTTCGGCTTCGATTTTTACGGAACGGCGAACAACCATTGTATGGACTATTCGTATCACGGTCTGCTCTCCACCATTGATTTTCTCGACGAAGAAAAGGTTTTGCACGCAGGCACGGGCAGAAGCCTTGAAGAAGCGGGAAAACCCGCGGTATTGTCGCTCAGCGGCGGCGGGAGTGCGGCGATAATCGCCGTAGATACTTCTTTCGATCCGCCGTCTATGGCGGGAAAAACTTCTAACGTTTTCAAAGCGCGCCCGGGCGTAAATTATCTGCGGCACGAAACGGCTTATAAGGTAGACGGAAAAGATATAGAAACGCTAAAGAAAATAGCGGAAAAGACGAATATAAATTTTACGCGAAATCTTTCTGTCGCGACGGGCTTTGCTTTACCCGACAAAGACGGAACGTTCAATTTCGGCGGAAAGTTATTCACAACCGACCGGAACGCGCCTTCGACCGTCTGTAATAAAAAAGATCTGGCGCGCATAAAGGAGACCGTGAAAGCGGCGAAGAGCGAGCACGACTACGTTTTCGTGCAGGTTCATTGCCACGATAACGACGGGAAATCGCACGCAAATCCGCCCGAATACCTGACGGAATTCTGCCACGCCGTTATAGACGTCGGGGCGGACGCGGTATTCGGCGGCGGGTGCCACGAACTCCGCGGCGCGGAAATATATAAAAATAAACCCGTGTTTTATTCGCTCGGCGATTTTATTTACCAAGGAATGAGAGTGGAATATCTTCCGCCCGACTTTATGGAAAAATACGGCGTGGATATAAACGCCACCGCAGCCGAAGGATTAAGCGCAAGATCCAAGGGCGGAAAGATAGGGCTTCAGACGCAGGAAAAGAATTTCCTGACCGTTCTCCCGAAATTAACGTTTGAAAAGGGGCAAATCACAGATATAACGCTTATGCCCGTAAAACTCGGATTTAACACGGGCGACGAACGGCTTGACGGGCTGCCCTATTTCGCGAAAGGCGAAGAAGCGGAAAAAATATACGGCATTTATAAAACACTGTCGTCCGCTTTCGGCACTCGTACGGAACTGAAAGACGGATACGTAAAAGTAAAAATATAAACTAGCGGAAAAACGGAGTTTTTATGGATATAACCACGATAAAAAAACTTATAGAAAAGCACGAGGATTTCATATTACGGGCGGAAAGGGATTTATGGAAAATTCCCGAAGTCGGATATAAAGAATATAAAACCGACGCGTATATGAAAGAAAAATTCAGGGAGTTGGGCTATACTCTTACGGAAGCGGAAGGCATTACGGGTTTTTATACCGTTTTAGACAGCGGCAAAGACGGTCCTACGGTATTGGTTTTAGCGGAACTCGACGCGCTGTATTGCGCCCAGCACCCCGAATGCGATAAAGAAACGAAATCCGTTCATGCGTGCGGGCATCACGCACAATGCGCGGCGATGCTGGGGCTTGCCGCGGCGTTAAAAGAAAAAACCGCGCTTGACGGGCTTTCGGGAAAGATAAAACTCTGTCTCGTTCCCGCGGAAGAAGGTATCGAGATAGAATACCGCATGGACTTAATCAAAAAAGGAATAATAAGTTTCGCGTCCGGCAAACAGGAGTTTCTGGCAAGGGGATATTTCGACGACGTGGATCTGGCGTTTATGGTGCATTCGGCGAGTTGCGACAACCCCGAAATATTGTTCAACAAGCGAAAAGGTTGTAACGGCGTAATAAGAAAGAAAATCGTGATAAAAGGAAAAGCGGCGCACGCAGGCGGAAAACCGTACGAAGGAATCAACGCGCTTAACGCCGCCGCTCTTGCCGTTCAGGCGGTAAATAATTTAAGGGAAACGTTTAAGGAAAGCGATTACGTCCGCTTTCACCCGATAATCACAAAAGGCGGAGACGCCGTGAACGCCGTTCCTTCCGAAGTGATTATGCAAAGTTACGTCAGGGCGGCGTCGACTCAGACGCTCGACAGCGCAAACAAGCGGATTAACAGAGCGATAAGCGCGGCGGCGGCTTCTAACGGGTGCAGCGTAACGATATCGGACATAGCGGGAAGCGAGCCTTTTACCGAAGACGTAGCGCTTTCCGACGTCTGCGTGAGCGCGTTTAACGAAATAGGCGGCAAAAACTGTTACGTTAATAGCGGCGAATGGGATGCGTCGTCTACCGATATGGGCGATATGTCGGTAAACTTTCCGTCGATACATCCGTACGCCACGGGAGCGACGGGAACGCTTCACGGCAAAGATTATTTTATACAGAACCCCGTAAAGGCGTGCGTAAATTCGGCGATATTGGAGTTTACGCTTATCCGCAGACTGCTGGAAAACGACGCCGTAAAAGCGAAAGAAGTAATATCGAAGTTTAAACCCGTTTTCCCGAGCATATCGGACTACGTTGCGTTCAAAAAGTCCCAGACGAACGAAAGAGAAACGGTAATCTGTAACGCGGACGGGAGCATAACCATATTATAAAATCTGAAAATCTGTCACTGACGATTACTTTATAGAGTTTAAATAAATATAACGGATTCGTAAAAGGATTTATCGGCATGGACGCCAATTCAAGGCTAAAAAGGTTTAAAAAAATATATCCCGTATACGCGGGATTTTCTGCGGACTTGCTGTTCTGGATAGCGATAGACACTTTATTTCTCGTAGAAGTCAAAAAGTTTTCGTCTGCACAGATAGTGTCGCTTACCACAGTCTCGCTCGTCAGTTGTCTTATTCTGCAAATTCCCCTGCTCGCGTTAATGCGGAAAATAGGAAACGTACGCTCGGTAAGACTCGGCACTTTCGTTATGCTATGCTCGTCTTTACTTTTAACGTTCGGCGTAAACTATTATTTCGTCGCCGCGGGAAAAATCTGTCGCGAGATAGGGCTTACGCTCAGAAATATGATAGGCGTAACGCTTAAAAACAATCTCGACAGTTGCGGAGAGAGCGAAAACTATATCAGATACAGAACGAAAGGTATGTCGGTATATTCGGTTTTAACGATGATAATATCGTTTATAGCGAGTTTTATGTTCAATCTCGACAAGTATCTGCCGATGTACGCCTGCATAGCCTGTTGTCTTTTTTCTTTCGTGCTGTCGTTGTTCATTACGGAAGAAAAGACCGCGCCTAATCTCGCGACAAACGCCGTGAAAGAAGAAAAGGTCGAAACGGATAAAACCGCCACTAAAAACTCCGCGCTTTTCGTGGCTCTGCTGTTTGTTACCTACGCGCTCGGCTACACGGTAGTAAGTTCCGGACAAGCGGAAAGCAAACTGTTCATACAGGAATATCTGTACGGATTTTACGATTCCGAAAAAGTTGTTTTGCTTATAGGCGTAATGGTCGCCGTGTCGAGAGTCATCCGCGTTCTGTCTAATCTGCTTTTCAACAGGATATATCTTAAACTCAGAAAAAACATAGTGTTCTATCTTATGCTGTTGCTCTTTTTCTCGATGGCTTTGCTCGTGTTTGCGTATTACGTGCCGATAAGCGTAGCGGTGAAATACGTCCTTATGCTTTTATCGTATATAGTAATTCTTTTTATGCGCGATCCTTTTGGCAGTTGCATACAGGAATTGGTGCTGAACGGTTGCAAAGACAAGGAACAACAGATAAACCGACTCTCTATGCTGGAATTCTATTACAAACTTTTTTACGCCGTGATAAGTTTCGCATTTTCTATGTTATTGCTGAAATACGCGATGGTATTGATAATAGCAATTTGCGCGGTAGTGGCGGCGATAGGTTCGGTCGGCGCGTTTGCGATATGCAGACTTAACGCCGCGTTTATAAAAAACAAGCGCGGTGAAACGCGCTGATTTTCAGCCGCAGTCGGAACGGCGGTTATTCTACTTAACAAATTAAAAAAGTACGGCTTTCAGTCAATAATCAAGCGGTAGCGGCGGGGTTATCCCCGCCGCTACCGCTTTCAAAGTAAACCGCCGTAAATCTCAAAATCGCGGTTTTGCGTTTATTTTTTCATAAGAATAATCATTGCCGAATATTCTTTCTCAAACGACACCGAAAGCACGCCGTCGCTATACAGCGTTTTCTCGCCGAAGTCCGCAGACGGATAGAATTTTTCCGCACGGGTGAACCCGTACTTTTTCAAATCCACGTCGAATTCTTTCGTTTCGAGCGCCCAGACGAACAGCAGCATATCCGCCCCGTCTTTATCTATAAGCCCCAGAACGTTCATCGTTTTATCGTCCATATTCTTTAACCCGGACGGGAAAACGGGATAGCGGTCAGGCAGCGTTTTATTGTACGTTTTATACGCCGCGACGCCTTCTTTTATGAGATTTTTATTCAATTCGTCCGCAAGATGTATTTTACCCGACAGATACAGACTTCCCGCCATACCGTTTACCATATTGAACACGGTTTCTCTGCCGTCGGCAAAACTTGCAAGTTCGTCGTCGGGAATAACCTGAGTTTCAATGTCTTTATATAACAACGGATACGGATAAGCCCAGAACCCCGCTTTTTCGGGCGTGTAATACATCAGCGAACCCGTATGAACGGACGGCATAAGTCTGTAATCTTCCTGGTCGGTAACGGATTGAAGAGAAACTCTTTTTAAAACGTCGTAAGTCGCCCTGCCCGCACCGCTCGAACAGCCTTCTATAACGAGATCGGGAAATTCCTTATAAATGTCGTCTATAAACGCGTAATACGCTTTATTCTTGTCGATAAGTCCCTGAACGGGCGATTCTCCGTTGTAATTTATGCCCCAGCACTCGTCGTTGTTCTGGTCGTTTTTGATATATCTTACGCCCGCGTCGTAAACGCGTCTTATCTTACTCATAAGCCATTTACGCGCTTTCGGGTTACTAAGGTCTAACCTGGGTCTGTGCGGCATAACCACGTTGCCGTTTCTGTGCATAAGCACGTCTTCGCCTAATTCTTCCGCCACTTTATATTTCGTGCATTCGAATTCAAACCACACACCGGGTCTCATTCCTTTTTCTTTTATGTAACGTATTATGCCGTCGAATCCGCCCTTTCCGAACTTTTCGTCCAAAGGATCCCACTCGCCCGTAACCGCCCAGCCGTCGTCAATGCAGAATCCGTCGCACCCCGCTTCCGCCGCGGCGTCTATAAGCGGAATAAGCCTTTCGTAAGTAGGTTTCGCCCAGTTGCAGTTCATAAAGTCGTTAAAAATCACCTTACCGTCCGCGTGAATGTACTCGTACTTTCTTCTGTATGCGTCGAGCGTTCTTATCACTTCGTCTAAACCGCCTTTCACAACCCCGTAAAAACAAGTGTTTGTAGCGTACTTCTCGCCGGGTTTAAGATCGTATTCCCAACCCGTATTTTCATCCGTGCCGCCGATTGACACGTTTAAGAATCGTGCGTTAAACCCTCCGAACGCGGTAACGTCCATATACCAACTCTGAGCGCCTTCTCTTTCGAAAAACCAACTTTCGCCCTTTTCGGTATCTTCTATAACGATAAGCGGATAGTACACTCTCGACGAATAACTGCCCGTCGATTGAAAACGATGCGTGCTTTTTTCCCATACGTGTTTAGACGCGGGATATACGCCCAACTCTTTCAACGTGCTTTTGTGCCACTGTCCTTCTCCCTGCCACCTGTTGTAACTGTAATTTACGATAAAGCGTTTATCGTTTTCAAAATATCTGCTTCCGTCTATACCTATACCCGTCACGCACGCCGCCGAGAGTTTGGTTATTTTTACGTTTTTGTCGCCGCGGTTTTCAACTTCGGTAACCTGTCTTACGACGTTGAGACCGTCTACGAGTTCCAACTTTTCTTTTACGGCTACGTTCTGCGAACTCACGTTATAAGAAATCCCGATTTTATCGCCGTCAAAAACGGTGGACTCGTGTCTGAAAAAGTCGCAAGTCGGCATAATCATATTGTTTTCGAATTCCGTTTCGTTGCCCGCGCCGCAAATCAGATTGGTGTTTATATACCCGTAAACGTAGTCTTTCTCTTTAGTTTCATCGCACGAAAGAAAAAAGTGCCCTTTTTCACCGATATTCAGGTACATTTCGTTGTGCTTTATTTTCTTTATCATTTATTCGTTCCGCCTTTCTCTTTGCTTTTTATTTAACGAATACCGTCCCTACGCTCCATGCCGGCATACGCGGAACGGTTATCGCATATTCGTTTCCGCTGACCGCCGCTTCCAGTTCGGTTTCGCCGACATATTGTCCCTCGAAAACAAACCTGCCGCCGGCGGGTTTCTTTATACGCAGAGTCATCTCTCCGCTTTCTCCTATCGTCATATTCAGAACGGATACGCTCATTATTCTGCCGTCCGAATCTTCTCTGGGCATAATCATAGCCTGACAGTCGCCGTAAACGGCGGTTTTAACCGCGTCGGGGCAAATACTTTCTATCGCGCCGAGAAGTTGGTTCCGCCTGTCCGTGCTTATTGTCGGATTGAGCAAATCCGTGCCGCAGACTACCCATTTTACTCCATTTACGGAAGTTACGACCGCGTCCGATATTCCGTAAGGATACTCGCCGTCGCATACGGCGGTTATGTCTTTCGCGTCGCTATAATAATATGACAACGGCTCTACGCACGGATTGTTTTTATAGTCCGTACAACGGTAAAGCGTGGCGTTATAAAAACTCTTGGGATACGTCCTGTTTTTATACTCCCCGTTCTTTTCGCTATCCGTGAAACAGCAGGCGAGTTTAGCCGCCGTTACCCCGTCAACTCTGCCGAATTCGCAATCGAACGCGTGATATATGCCGTTGATTTTAATAAAGGCTTCCGCGTCGCATATTACGGGGCGCGTAAGCAGTTCTCTCATTTGTTCTTCAGAAAGGAACGGCGCGTTTTCTTTCGTAATCAGGTATGCTCCGTCCTTTTTCTTTCCGTCGAAAGCGAGCGGTATTCCCGTTCTTAAAAACTCCGTAACCCCGTCGTATACGCCTATATGGAAATCGTTGACGGCGTTGAACGGGTGTGAGTCCGTTTCACGCATAGTGTCCCGCGCGAAAACGAAGTTAAGCCCGCTTTGAACAGTCGTTCTGTTTATTTCTACGAGTTTTTCCCAATACGGGCGGTGTCGGGCGAGTTCGCCGAGCACTTTTCCGTGATAACTCATCGGTTCGTACGTTCTCATCACCATAGCGAAAGTCATATCCGTACTGCTCGCGCCGGCAAAATTGAGAGTAGCGGTAAGGCAAGTCCCCGCAGGGCTTTTGCCGTAAACGACGTCCGGCAGATTTTCTATCTCCGGCATCGTTTCTTTTACGCTCTCGGGCAGTTGACTGTTAAGAAAATTTGCGTGTAACGTCCCGCGGACTATCAGATTAGGGTTGTAATCTTCGTATACGCCGCCGCCCGGTCGTGTTTCGGGATTATGCCCCGAAACTTCTTTTAAGGCGAGCAACACTTTTTTGAAATCTGCGGTAAGGGCGGTTTTCATATCGCCGTATTGCAGCCCGAACACCGTTTCGGGACAGGCTTTATGAAACGGTTCCGTTATTTCCCGTACGAAGTCCGCAAGGCTGTCGCCCATAAAAGACGCGTAAAGTTTTCTCACCTTTTCGTCCTTCATAAACAGAACGGCAAGTTCGGCGCGCGTATAAGCCGTGCCGTTTTTTCGATTAAACTTTTCTATGCAATTATCGCAGAAACAGCCTATATCCGTAGAACCGTGGTGAAAAAATCTTAAATCGTCGTCAAGCCACAGCTTTTTCGGTTCTAAATCTTTATACGCAAGCAGAGATTTTTTGACGTATTCTCTGAAAAACCCGTCGTTATAACAAAAACAGTATCTGTTTTTTCTGCCGCTTATATCCGTCATTTCACCTACGGGCGAACCTTCGTAAACCAACCCGCTGCAGTCACGCGACGACATATATTCGCCGTGCCCGAGAGTATTTGCAAGTTGCAAAGAAACCATTATGCCGTTCTTACGTAAAAACTCCGCGGTGTTCAACAGTTCTCTTGCAGAACGGATATGCTTTTCTATCGGCGGATATCCGTAATCGGTAGTAAGCCATACTTCGTCGCAACACCCGTGGTGCGCTTTTATCTCCCCGACCAGAGAGTTCAGATACTTTCCGTCTTTCTGACCGTCCATTCCTAATCGTTGAACAAGCATTATTTCTCCTTTATTATAGTGATAGGCACACTTATAGTAACAGGTACACTTGTACTATAACAGCATAACACTTTCACACAAAAATTTCAAGTATATTTCTTTATAACCAGTAATTTAATTTAAGATTGTCCTTAACGTCATCTAAAACGAAACTCTCGCCAATCTTTACCAAACCCGTCTTTTTAAACATCGCGACGAATTCCGCTTTGTATTTTTCGTAACCGTCTTCGCCGTAATATAGTTTATAATTGAACAGAGTCATAAACCTTACCGTCAACTCTACCTTTTCGAGTTCGGCGACAATCCGTGCAGAATCGGGTAAACCGTGCGCTTCGTCTTTTGCGAGTTCCAGCAGTTCCGCCTGTTTTTCAAGTAATTCCGACGGTTGATTCTCGTACCAGCCGATTTCAGGTCCGTAAACGCCGAAGTAGACGTTTCTGGTCCACTCGGCAGCCGCCTCTTTGTCGAGTTTTTCGCTTAACTCGGAAGTGGCGGTTTCGTCGCCGTACTTAAAATCTTCGCCGTTGACTTCTCTGTAAATACGCTTTCTCACTTTTTCCGACCGCGCGGCGATAAGCGCGTAATTTTCGTCGAATATTGCTAAAACACGCTTAACGTATCTCGCGCACGATCCGAACGTCAAATCGAGATATTCGTCCCTTATTTTAAAAACGTCCGCATTTAAGTTCCACAGTTTTTTTGACGCGACGTATAGTTCCATATTTGCTTTCCAATCAGCCGATTCCAGATGATCAGACTGCATAAACATATATTCCACGCCGAGCGATTTATAAAACCGCAGTTCTTCGTCCCACTTCTGCATAGTAGGAAAATACCATAAAAACGCGTGATACTGACAATGATAAGTCCAGACCATTACTCTGTCACAAACCGTTTTCCACTCCCTTATTATCCGTTCGAACGGTTGGACGTGCATACCCGAGTTTATGGGAAAATAACAATTAGCGCGGATAGGACAAATGCGGACGCACAAGTTCGGGTCGGCTTTAACCAGCGGCGTAACTTTGCCGTTTTCTCTTTTTACCGGTGCAAGCGTAGAATAATTATAGGCAAAGAACACGAGATAAATATTCTTTTTAATTCCTGTTTCTTTCATCCACTTGCGCAACTCTCTCAAAAGCAGATTTCCGAAAATGACGTTCAGCCCCGCCCGCGTGTACTTTTTTGCGCGGCGCACGCACTTTTCACAGGTACATTCGTCCGTATGATCCATCTGCCCGATAGGAAAGTATTCGTCGTCGGTCGTGCTTATCAGTTCTTTAAGCGCGGACAACACAATCTTAAACGCGCTCGTTTCCATGCTTCCGTCTATTTCGCCATCGTCCGTTATTCCGTCCGACATACATATATCGACGGGTTCGCCTTTATCGTTTAACTGATAAATATGCGCGTTCTTCTCCCTGACGTCTTCGGCGTAGTAAACGCTTTTGGGCACCATATTCAAAAGCGAGTGACTGCACCCGTATCTGCCGTTCCAGTGCAACCCGCCGCCGTACTCCGCTTTTATACGGTAATTTTCGCTATACAGCCTTAACCTTGCGGAAAACTTCTCGTTTTCAACGCTTTTGGCAAGGAATTGCCTTAGCGGGAAATCGGGAACAGACGTATAGGAAACGGGGCTTTCGCAAAACTCGCTTATTTCGGGCGTATAGGTATAATCGGGACTTAAAAAGCGCACGCCCAAAAAGCGTTCCGCAAAGTCGTAAACGGCATAAAGAGTCGCCCGCGGACACGCGCCTGTAAAAAACGCGTTGTCCTTTTCAAATCGCACGGAAAAAGCGTCCTGCGGACAGCCGTCCGGAAGTCCGTCGTCGCCGACGCCGAGACGGAACGCATAGCCGCCGCATATTCCGCTTTCGGAAACTATCGCGGGGTTAGCGCCCGTAGTATCGGCAATCAGCCTTTTCAGTTCTTCCGCCGCGAACGAAACGCAGGAATCCGCGCAAGTCGTCGTTATTTTTGCAGAAAATAAATCGCCGAACTTCATAACCTTTTACACTCCGAATTCGTTCTTTAAATCGTCGAGTCTTTTGCCTTCGTCAATATTTTTGAAATCGAGTTCTTCGGCAATTTCTACGAATTCTTTCACAACATTATTCACAATCTCGCTATCGGCATAGTAGGTCTTGACGTTTTTGACAATCATATACAGCGGGGTAAGTTTTACCGCTTTGAGCCTTGACACCAGAGCGTCGTCGCCTGCGTCTTTCGCTTTTTCAATCTCCGCGTCGATAATATTCGCCAGCCCTTCGAGAAATTCAATCGGGTAATATTTACTGTCGTAAACTTTCGGCTGATATACGCCGAAGTTTACTTCGCCGGTAAGGGAAATCTCGTAAAATTTTTCGTCGAGTCTGCCCGTAACTTCTTTTACCGCGTCCGCCGACGAACCGTAATAGAGTTCAATAAACTCATTCTGCAACGCCGTTATGTCGCTGTCGGGATTCCACATAACCTTTGACGCGACGTACAAGTCCATCTTGTCCTGCCAGTCGTTAAGGTTTATATGGTCGCTCTGCATAAGCATGTAAGACGCACCCATCTCCTGATACACTTTCAAATCGGCAATCCACGCTCTCGAAGTCGGGAAATACCAGCAGAACGACGCGTAAAAAGTGTGATAGTTCCAAATCATTATATTTGGAGTAAGATTTCCCCACCCTTCTATCGTTTTGCCCAAAGCGAAGTTTTTGTCTTCGGTTATGGAATAATAATGATTCTGATTCATCGTGGCGATACGGATGTGAACGTATTCGTTGGGAACGCAGGTCGGGTCGAGCGCGTTTCCTTCGTCGTCTACGGGCGCGTATATGGTATTGTTATACGCGAACATAATGAGTTTAATTTCTCTGCCGTCGTATTCTTTCTTGCTCCATTCGTTTATTTCTTTCGCGAGAAGGTTGGTAAGCCTTACGACGTTACCGCTGCTGAGATATTTTTTCCTTCTTTCCAGACATCTCGAGCATTGACACTCTTTAACAGTGTCCTGCATCGTGAAAAAGTAGAAGTTGCTGCCCGTCTTGGAATTTCTAACCTTTTCTTTCAAAGTTTCGAGCGCGACTTTCGCTACGCTTATTTCCATACTTTCGTCGAGAGAACCGTCTTCCGCAACCCCGTCGGTAAAACATATATCGATAGGATTGCCACTGTCGTCCAGTGAATACATATGCGCGTTTTTCTCTTTGTTATCTTCCGTATAATACTCGCTCGTAGGAACAAACGATAACGTGTTGTGAATGTATCCGTTAAAAACCGTTCCTCCGCCGTATTTTTCTTCCGCATTGAAAAATTCCCCTGCGGACAATCTCATTCTCGCATTTAAAAGCGGGTCGTTATACACCTGTTTCGTCAGAAACATACGTATAGGAAACGCGGGTATTTCCGTGCTTCTCATAGAGTAAAAATCGAGCCTGTCGAGAGTCGGAACGTAAGTACAATCGCTCGCGAGAAATTTTACTCCGACAAACTTTTCGAGATAATCGTAAACCCCGTATAAAGTCGCTCTGTCGCACGCGCCGTTTATGAACAGACAATCCCACTTGGTTCTTACGATAAATCCGTCTTCTTTGAGAGCGGAATAGTCCACGTCGCCGTCGATTTCTTCCAAAACGGTCGTCTGACCGATTGAGATAAACCTGCTGTCTTCGTTTAATACAGCCGCGGTATCGAGCGTTATAGGAAGTTTAACGCCCGTAGCCTGATCGATAAAACTCTGCATTTCCGTCGCCGCAAAATATACCGCTTCGGTATACTTTTTGCTTATCACTATTTTATAATCGCTCGCGCCGTTCTCCACGATAACGCCCGTAACTTTCGGTGCGTCGGGGTCCTCTTTAGACGGATTATCCGAACACGAACAAGCCCCTGAGACGGAGAAAACCATAACGAAGGCGAGCAACACGGTGAAAATCTTCATAAATTTTTTCATTTCAACACCACCTATTTAACGGTTATTTCGCAAGTAACTCTTTTTAAGTTTCCGAACTCGTCCTGCGCGGAATAAACGAGAACGTAACAGCCTTTCCGCTCGAATTTATAATTCGTATCCGCCGTAAGCGTCGTATAATCACTGTCGGGCGTTTTCATATAAATCTTTACGGTAAGATTTTTCGAATAATTGTCCGTTACCGTGCAAGAAGGTATAGTTAATTCCGAGCCGACTGCGTATTCATTCTTTACCCCGTCGTTAAGAATTATAACGGGCGGCTTATCGTCATACACGACTACGTTGAAGACGTTTGAAGTACCCTTGCCCAGCGAATCCGTGGCGCGATAGGTAATCGTGTAAGTTCCGTATTTATCGAGAGTGATTTTCCTGCTTTCCGCAAGATAGTCGTCGATTATGGTATTGCCCGACGGATCTTTTACAATTACTTTCACTTTCGAACTTTCGCTTTGTATAAAGTCGTAGGCTTCCGCCGCGGAAACGGTTATTTCGGAATTAAACACCACCCTTTTGTTGACCATCCTGTCTTTATAGAGAATATTCGGACCTTGCGTATCGTTATCTTTATAAGTACTCTCCGATTCTATAAAGTAGTCCATATTCTGATTAGAAACGGTTTTTACGAGTATCTTGCCGACGTCGGTTACGTCGTTGAATCCGAACTCGACGAACACGAGACCGCTCGGGAATCCCTCGAACGAATGTCCGTTTGATAGAACGCTTACCGACGCCATCTCCGTACCGTCTTTATAATTCATTTTGTTAAGCGCGCCGTCGTAGTAACATTCGTAAACGTAACAGCCTTTACCTATATAAGACGCTCTGTCGGAGTCTCCGTAAGAGTAATTAGCGTATGAATTGAGAGTATACTTCGCGCTGAACGCTCTGCCGTCGCCGTTTACTTCTACTTTAGACGTGCCGCCCGCGGTTATATCGTAATATCTGAATTCCGCTACGATTGCGGGGTTGAGCGCGTCGGTCAGGCGAACGGTAAATCCACCGAAATTGCCAATCGAACCCGCGTCCGCGCCGAACACGAGCGACAATCCGTCCGCGGGAACGGGATTAGGAAATTTTACGGTAGCGTCGTCCTGCGCGACGTATAAGATGCCGTCTACGAGAGACAAGGGGCTGACCGTTCCTTCGGTAATGACGAAATCGGATATGTTCTTTATGTCGGCGGGCAGGACTTTTATCGTTCTTTCGAGCGTTTTCTCTCTCGCCGTGCCTTTCCCCGAATAATATTTCAATGTGAGTTCGCCGTAATTCGCGGGAACAGAGTAAGAATACTCGGCGTTGCCGGAGAAAGTTTTTATAACGCTTCCGTTCGCAATGATTTCCAGCGTTTTAGACGGCGTGGAAGAATCAGAGAAATCGTACGTCTGTATCTGCGGCAGAACAACAGTCTTTCCCGCTCGGACGGCAAGCACTTCTCTTTCAAGAAGGAGAGAAACGTAATCTCTGTTCACGTTAAGCGGATAAGTCGCCTTAAACGTATAACCTATAAAGTCGGTTACCTTGATTTCTACGACGTATTCTCCGACCGAATCGATTAAATACGCGTCCGCAAAACTCGCGAGCGGCTTTTCGTTCAGAGTCATGCTTTTTCCCACGGTAAGTTTTCCGGAACCGCCGGACACGTCAAAGTCGGGAATCTCATATTCGGTATACATTTCCACGTTCACGGAGTCAGGGATATCCACGTTTATCGGATTAGGCTTTTGTCTGACGTTTATCACTAAACTCTTTTCTACGGGTTTTCCGTAATTGTCAATCGCGGAATAAACGAGCGTGTATTCTCCCTCAACGGTCGGCGTAAAGCCGTACTGTCCTTCGGAAACCGTTTCGCCGCCCTTTTTCAGCGTCGTCGTAACTTCGGTATCGAACAGGAAATTCTTTACGATTTTCGGGAAAGGATAATAATACCCTACCGCGCCGTCGGGAAGTTCGGCGTATTCGCTTTCTACCAGAAAACACGTTTCGTTCGTTTCGTCGGGCAGCAGTTCTTCGTCGAGCCGTACACCCCCAACGCTCTGAATGTATATACCCGAAACGGGCTGAGTCGAAGTGAATTCCACTTTAAGATACACTTCGCCCGTGGTAAAGCCGCTCCATATATTTGCGTAACCGAGCTTTTCAGGGTCGTCCATATCGATTATTTTGAACAGTTTGTCGTCGGACGACCAACGGTTTCTGAGATTACTGTACACGGCGTTTTCCGCATAATCGAAACGCAGGTTGAACGGTCTCGTTTTCTGTCCCTGATTGAAAGCGTTGAAAAAGCAACCCCAGCCGACCGAACCGTAAAATTTTCGTATATCGCCGTCGTCGGTTTTTTCGTTATTGATTGCGCCGTATTCTTTTCCGTTAAGGTAGACGCTCATATAACTTTCGCCGGAAACGCTCTGCCTGTACCACCATTTAAGAGTTAGTTGAGTGTTAACGTTATGAACGTCCGTAAGCGTTACCTTGATTTCGTCCTGATTGCCCGAGTTGCCGTCCGAATAGGGAATAAATTCGATTAGCGGAATATTTTTATCCAACTGTTTAAGGTCGATTATTTTACTGTAATACATATACGCCGAATTATTGCGAGCCTGAACGAAAAGACCTTTTCCTTCTTCTCTCGAATAAGAGGGCAAATCAACCGCCGCCTGCATCTGCGAAACTGCGTAAGTATTCGTAAACAGACCGCTTGAAGAAATAACTACTTCTACCGTTTGCGAAAGCGTTTTAACCATGCCGTTTATATTGGACGAAGCGGTGAAAACGTATCTGCCCTGACTCGTCGGCGTATAAACTATATCGTGTACGGATTCGGTTTCGCCCGACGGCAGAGTAACCGTCAGTTCTGCGGGATAAAACACCCCGTCGTATAAGCCGTAAATCGCGCCCAGATTGACGGACGAACCGAAAGAAACGCGGGACGGGAGTTCGTTCATAAACAACGCCGCGTCATTGAGCACAACGAAGTTATGCACGTCTTTCGCCGTATAATTCAGCGTTGTATTATCCGTGCAGGAATATGTAACCGTATAATTCCCGCCGCGGTCGAGAACGAGTCTGAAATCGTCGAGCGCGCTGCTGTGAACGGTACGCAGTTCTTCTCCGTCGCAGGCGACGGAAACGCTGTAGTTTTCGTAAACGCCGATAACGCTTTCTATTTTCGCTTTGGGCAGATACAGGCTGTCGCCCGTCGAATACCCGTCGGAAAAAGCGAACTCGTATTCAAAAGATACGGTCGGATAATCGCGAAGCACGCGCAGCGTTTCGCTCCTGTCGGAGTAGACGATCCGGTATTCGCCCACGCATAGCGGCATAAACACGCCGTCTTTATGTTCCACACTGTTTCCGTTCGGGTCGGTAATTCCGGTTAAGCCCGCCGTATTCGCTATCGTATAATCGTTAAGCACTATGGCGTAATCGTTCGCTACGGCTGCCGACCCGTTCTGCGCCTGCACGTTGCGGTCGAACACCGTTACCGCGAAAGCGCACAAGCAGCAGGACAACGCAATTTTCAATATCAGCAACGAGGTTTTTTTGAGTTTATTCGACATAAAAATCTCCTTTTATTGAATATAAATTAGCCTTTCAGTCCGCCGACATTCATTTTAGTCATAATGGTTTTCTGCGAAAACAGATAAAGCACGGCAGTAGGTATAGCGGTAATGGTAAAGCCCGCCAGAATTGTCGGCACTCCGAGCCCGTATAACTTGATATTATACTGAAACATATACATACCGAGCGCAAGGTTAGGATAACTCGGAAGCCAGGTAAGAAAGGTAAGATAATCGTTCCAGGTGCTTAAAAACCCGAGAATAAACGTAACCATAAAGGTGGGAATCATGAGCGGCATCATAACGTGAAAGAAGGTCCTGATGTTGCTGCTGCCGTCAATGAACGACGCTTCCGCATAAGCCCACGGAATACCTTTCCATGCGCCGTACATAAGAATAAAGTTAAACCCGTAAAACGCGCCGCTACCCGAAATCAGTATCCGCCCCAGAAAGTTATCGTAAAGACCGAGCGCTTTATGGATTCGCAGACTTGCAGGTCCCGTACCGATAATGGGTATAACCATAAGAAAGATACCCAGCGAATAGATGAAATTCCTGCCGGGGAATTTGTATTTGCAGACAACGTAAGAAGTCAGCATATTGAAAAAATTTGCGATAAGCGGCGTTGCGATCGACCATACAATCGAATACAGGAACATATCGCCGAGCCCGTAAACGACGAGCCCTACGCCTTCTTTCGTTCTTCTGTATTCGAGTTTAGAAAGCACTTCTGCGTAGTTTGAAAACTGCAGTTTTTTAGGGAATGCGTACGGAGAGAGCAGAAACTCGTCCGCAGGCTTTATGGACGAGTAAAGCATCCAGAAAAGCGGGATAAGAAGACTTATCGCATAAACAATCATTACGGTGATTGAAAGATATTTGAAGATTCTGTCCACAACCTGAACAGGTCTTAACTTAACGTAACGTTTTTTCATTTTTCACCTCAATCTTCGCTCGGTCCGAATTTTTCGAGCGCCCATTTAAGAAGCAGCGTAAGCGGCGCGACGATTAACGTCATAACGAGACCGCCTGCCGAAAGCATCGGATACACCATTTCATTCGCCTCGATAAACGTTTTCACGTAGTAATAATAACCGACGTTATACGTTTCGATAGGCGCGGAACCCAACCAGAACGTAACAAGCGAGCCGGCGTTCATAAGAAAAGCCGCAAAACCCGTTATCAGAAAAGTCGATATGGTAGGATAGATGAGCGGAAGAATAATATAGCGCATTTCACTGAAAAAGTTATCTATCCCGTCGAGTTCGGAACTCTCGAAAATCTCCTGCTGAATAGCGTTCATCGCGTTCGGATAAACGATCAGCGATGTGGCAAAGGACAGCCACATAGTATAAAAGAGAGTCGTGCCGTAAGTATACTTCGGGTCGCTGAACAGATTAGGAAACTGCGAAACGTTGAATACCGTTTTGCACACCTGCGGCAAAGTCGTTTCGACGAACAGTTTAAAGACGAGCGAAATAACCATACCGGGGATTATGCTCGGAATCATAGAAACAAACTGAACGAACTTGCTGCCTTTCGTCTTTTTGAAGATATAATACGAAAAGATAAGATATAACGGCAGGCAGATGACAAGCGGAATCAGATAGTTTTTAAGCGTGTTTATAAAACTTACTTTAAGGTAATCGCCGTCTTTAATCACCGTTTCGAAAAACAGCGAGAAATTTTTAAGACCGTTGAACGTTGCGTTTCCGTAATAGTCGATTTTCTGAAAAGCGAGAACAATCGATTGAATATTGACGGAGAAGAAAAAGAACGCCCAAAGCCCTACGGGATATAAAAAGCATAAAAACACGAATATATAATTTTTATGTTTCTGCGAAAGAGTAATTTTACGCTTTCTCGGGGAGACGGAAGGCTCCGTCTCCTTAGATGCTGAAAAGTTATCCGACATAATTCACCTTAAACGTTTTTATAGAACCCGTTTTCTTTTGCCATTCTGATAAAATCCGCCCACTGCTCCGCCGAATACGCGGAAGCGATATTGTTAGTCAGCGTGTTGATTTTATATTCCGCAACGTTGCTGACGCCCGTAGGAACTGAAATCGCGTTGAGCGCCTGCACGCAGGCGACGTAATTCAGACCGTTGGCTTTTATAGGCATAACGGAGAAACCGGAAGTAGCGTAAGAGACGGGTTGAGTTTTAATGAGAGTGCTTGCGACGAGCGCGATATTTTCGCTGTCTTTATACATATCCCAGTTGTTGTTGGCAAAAGGCGTCATATTCTGTCTGTCTTCATCGGTAAGGTTATAGACGTAAGGTCTGATAACGCCCGTTTCGACCGTATATTTTCTGAGATTTTCTTCCTTTAACGTGAACGCGATAAAATCTTTGATAGCCGCTAATTTTTCGGAATCAGACTGTTTGGTTACGAAAATAGAACTTATTTCCGACAAACCCATAGCCGTACCTTTGCCGTTGCCGAAAGGACCGACACCGCCGTCGAAGTCGGGCGTGAGCATATAACGGTAATCGCGTTTTCCGTATCCTCTGTTCTCGTCGCCGTTGCTGGCGTTGGAATTGAAGTAAGTGCGCGCTTCGGCTTCCCACCAGGAACCCTCTATGAGCATAGCGGTTTCGGGGTTGTTAGTGCCGCCGCGGTAACCCATAACGAAGAACCCTTGCGTTGCGGCGTGATCCCACGCGGTGGAAGTAGCGGCAGGGTGCAGATAATCGGAATTGCAGAGATTGTTATATACGAATTCTATGGTTTTCTTGATACCCATCATAGAATAGGATTTATATCCGTCGGCGAGAGTGAAAGCCTGTTTAGAGCCGTCGTTCATTTCGTACTCAACGCCGTCGGAATCGTGGTCGAAAAGGTCAATAACCGACTGCAAACCCGAATACTGCGCGATAAACGCGTTTTCGAGATGGCTGACGTAATCGTTGAACTGCCCCGTCCACATAAACGCTTTTTTGTTGGCAACCGTGGTTATTCTGCGAATCATCGAATCCCATTCCGCCATAGTAACGGGCTGACCATCGTCGTAAGTACCGTATACGCCGTCTTTACCCGCGCGCAGAATAAGCCCGCCCTGTTTATAGTTAGTTTTGCCCGTAGAACTCACGAACAGCAGGTTCTGCCCGTCTTCTTCGAAAGTGATACCTTGCGCGGTAAGCGCGTTTTTGACGTCGGCGGTAATTTCCGCTTTGTAAAGCCAGGTATCGTCGTAAAAGCCGTCGCCGTTGGGGTCGAGCGCGGAGTCGTGGTCGTAAACGAAACCGTGCACCGCTTCGTTCCATGGCAG
Organism: uncultured Clostridia bacterium; assembly: GCA_945917475.1. Classification (GTDB taxonomy): domain Bacteria; phylum Bacillota; class Clostridia; order Christensenellales; family Borkfalkiaceae; genus UBA1259. The sequence continues at coordinate 34,020 of CAMEHL010000003.1, forward strand.
CATATAAAGACCGCCTTGCGTGCTGTGCGAAGCGACGCTGCTCCACAACTCGTAGTACCCATCGCGCGAATTGAGCTTTTCGCGTATAGTAAGACCGTCCGCACCGTCGGGTTTAGCGGTATTTACGAAATCGCTAAGATCTTCGAGTTTGTTTTTTTCGACCAGCCTTTTTATTTCGGACGTGCCGATTGAATAGTAAATTGACGGGCTGGTAGCGGACTGGGGCGCTTCGACTTCGGAAACGACCTGCGCCGCGTCGAGTTTCCCTTCGACGGGGATTATCTCGTATTTTTCGTTGCCGGCGTTCCATTGATTTTTAAGGTCGTCGAACCAATTCGTGCCGAGTCCGCCGTTATAGAGAGATACGTAAATCTGCGTTTTGTTGGCGTCAATACCCTCAATGACTTTCGGTCCGCAACCGAACGAAACGACCGTGCTGAACGCCATTAAACCGCATACCGCAAGTGAAAGGATTTTCTTGGTTTTTTTCATTTTTTCTTCCTCGTATATGAATTTTTTTGCTTATTTAATATGTTTTTACGATTCGGGAACGCAAAATTCGAAGTGTGAGAAAACTACCTGCGTTTTTTCTCCGCTGCCTGCGGCAAGTCCCGAAATCGCGAGTTTTTTGCCGTTCGCAAAGTCGATGCTCTGCACTTCCTGTTCAGTCAACTGCCAGACGATTGTAACGGTTTCGCCTTTTTTGAGACACCCCGTGCTTTCCGCGCAGGAGAACTGCGTAAATTTCTTATTGACGGAATCGTACAGCGCGGGCGCTATTCTAACCCAGGCGTTCGAATCGATATTGCTTACGTAATAAGTAACTTTAATGCAATACAATCCGTTTTCGAAACACTCTTTCACGAAATCGTCGTCGAAAATAATCGCGTTAGCAAGACTCGGGTTGAAACAGTTGAAGTACAACTTGTTTTCCGTGCCGTAATGGAACAGTTGCCCCGTCTGTTGATTATTCGCGAGATAGCAGTACGCCTTGCCCGAAGATTCAAGCGTAGATGCAAGGTTGCCCGTGCTTACGGGGAGACTCACGTTGACTTTGATTTTCGCGCTGCCGAACCTTAAATCTATCATAATCTCGTAAGAACCCGTTACCGAGAAACGGAACGTTTCTTTCGCAAGACCGTCGCTCACGCCGTCGCTGTAAACGAAGTAATTATGTTTTATTCCGCTCGCAACGATATTCGGGAAACTGTCTGCAAGCACGGTTTCCGTGTTTGCGATAACCGCGAGTTCAACCGACGCGTTTACGAACACTTTTTCGTTCGTTTCGTCTGCGATAACGCCCTTATCGACGGCGTAAGAACGGTAGTCGCGGTTGCCGTAATCGATAACGAGCCTGCCGTTTCCTATCCAGAACGATTTATTTTCGCCGTTGACCGTGGCAACGCCGTTTTCGCCGAGCGTAATGGTTTCTTCACCGCAGGAATAAGAACCGAGATACTCCGTCGGGTCTCCGTTTCTTCCCGAAGCCGTTATTTCCGATAAATAGACGGTAAGCGGCTTATTTTTTTTGCTCGCGGAATCGTAATTACGAGTCAAAAAGCCCACGACGAAATTAGAACTTCTGTCGTTTAAAAGGACGTTAAGGTCTACGATTGTCGAGATATCCGCTTCTTTATAAGTCCAGACGTTTGCGGGGGCAATATCCGTAAACGTCCTACTGTCGCCGTCGCGGTAAAGCCCGAAAGTTATGCCGCTGTGCAGCGTTTCGTAATCGAGACAATACCAGAACCCGATTTTTGTGTAACCGAGCCTTAATAATTCAATCAGCCTGTCGCGATTTATACCGATAGTGCGGGTATAATCATCCGCGCTCGAATTTCTTTCAAAATACAATGCGCCGCGCGTGACACCGCTTTTATCCGTATAATCGCGGTAACCGAACGAGTTTTCGTTCGACTTTACGTACCACATATCGCGGTTTATATCGCCGCCAGTAACGTCAATAACGCCTTCGTAAACTTCACGCGAGACGACTTTGAACGAATACGACTTATCGATTACGGTCGCGCCGAATCTCGTCGCCTTAACCGAATAAGCGTAATCGCCCGTAGTAACGTTTTCGAGTTTAATCACGTCGTTTTGCAAAGAAAAACCGACGGGATTGCCGTTATTATCCGTAATAGAATATTCTACCTGTTTTTCCTGAGACGGAACGAAAAAAGTAACGGCGGAAAGTTCCGCTTCGTCTTCGGGAACGTAAACTTGGTCTATAGCGGGCAGTTCGTAAACAAGCGGTTTACTGTCCGTAATGACGAAATTGAAATCCAGAGATTTCTTATTGTAGACGATCGTGCAGACGTGATCTCCCACGCCGAGAGTCTGATACCAGTCGTCCGGCATAAGAAGATAATTATTTCTCAGAATATAATCGGTTTCGGGAACAAGTACGCCGTCTACCGTAACGCTTGTGATTGCGCTTGAACCTATATAAAACGCTTCGATTTTCTCGGCGATATCGTAACTTAAAGTAGTGTCTATTCCAGAGTCGCCCGAATCGTAATCCTGCGCTCCGTTTTCTTGCTGACACGCCGCAAATCCGACGGTACAGACAAGCAGACAAACGGACAGAATCGTGATAAATATGTTTCGTTTCACAAGTTTTCTCCTTCTTATTTTTTCCGTTATATAATACATATAGCGGTTTATTACTTTACATTGTATTTTTAACGGTGCTTTTCACGCGGCGTAAAGCGGAAAACGCACGGATATAACACCGCACAATTATTTCATTATTATTTTAGCATTGTTTTCTTCTGCACACAATAGTAAAAATATCAAATAACATTGCAAATTATCGCCTATTTGTGGGTTTTACCCCTACAAACATTGACAAAAATTCATTTTTCTTTTATTATTTTCTAAAACTAAAATAGGGGGAGTGTTTTTTATTATGGGCAAATTAAGTGAACAGAATATATGTATCGTTTATCAGAATTTTTCTTTCGATATAAGAATTCTGCATTGCGGAATAGAAGACGACCCCAACCACGTCATTATAGGAAGCAATATAGACAGATTTGCGCTCGCCTATATTACGGACGGTTCGGGGATTTATTCGGCGAATTCCCGCGTTTTCGAGATTAAAAAAGGAGACGTTTATCTCCTTTCGCAAAACGTCAGATTTTCGCAACGCACAAACGCACAACACGGCTATAAATATATTTATATCGCATTCTGCGGTTCGAACGCCAAACTGATTCTGGATAAATGCGGCTTTACGGCAAACTCGCCCGTTTTCCACGTCAATGACGACAGAATAGAAGCATTGTTCAGAAAAGTTTACGATTCGTGCCATAAAAACACCTTTGCTTCCATCGCCAAGGCAAACCTTTACCTTATAGATATTCTGTGCTGTTTTATAGAACGCAACGCCGAGAACAACGCGCCCGTGAGAGTAAACAAAAATATCCTTATCGAAAGCGCGCAATCGTATATAGAAGAAAACTATTTCAAAGACCTGACCGTAAACGATATCTGCCGTCATACTTTCTGCAACAGAAGTTACTTGTCTAAACTGTTCAAAACCGTTTGCAATACCACTATTATGAAGTATCTTTCAGATTATCGCATAGAAAAAGCGATGGAAATGCTTATTCATACCAACCTTCCAATTGTTTCTATTATCGAAAGAATCGGTTTTAACGACTATACTAATTTTTACCGACAGTTCGTGAAAAAGACGGGGCGGTCGCCCAAGGTGTATCGACGCGAAAACATGAACACGCTTAATCTTCCTACCGAAAACGAATAAAAAGACTTTTCTTTTAGCGGCGTAGCGGTAATTACCGCTACGCCGCGTCTTTATAAACAACTCTCCCCGAAAAACGTTCCGTTTTTCGGGGAGAGTTTTTGTCTTTTTAGCAGTACGGGTTTTATCCGTTTGATTGTTCAGCCGTCTTCCGCTCGCGGCGTTTAGGCGTGTTTTCTCTTTATATTCCGCTTTCGCGGGTTTACCCGTTATTTGCTGAAAGATATTTCATAAATATACAGTTTTACCGCCAAATTTCCCCCAACGTTTATCGAGAGATGATCGCTTATTTCGATATCTTTCAGGTCGAAGGTGAACGTAAGCAATTCGCCCGGCTTTACCGCGTCGCTCGCCTTGATCTCCGAAAACGTGCTTTTGGAATTAGACGGCGTATAGTTACAATATCTGACTTTTGCCGATACACCATTGGTTGCTGTGCCGTCCGTAACCACGGTCAGTTTGGTATAGCCCATGTTGAGCATAGCGTCAAGGAAGTCTTTTTTGAAATAGATAAAACTTTCGTCCCAGCCGTGTCTGTATAAGTTAATATATTTACCCGTATAGCCGTATTTTTCCGCCGTCGATGCGCTTATATCTAAATACTGCTGCCAGCAGTCTCCCGTGGGGCAAACTTCACCCGTCGCCATAACTCCGCTCGTCTCGTTGAAAAGGTTGACGTCGGAAAGAAGATTATATGCTTTATTCGGCTGACAGAATTCGATATGCGTTATTACGATCTGAGTTTTTGTCGAGCCTGCTCCGAGATCCCCGATTGCCAACTTGTCGCCGTTATCGAAGTCGATGCAAGACAGTTCGTAGGGGGTTATCTCCCATATCGTTTCTACCATATTGTCTATCGTATAAGACATAGACAACCAAGGCTGAGAACTTCTTGCGCTTAAATAGTTAAAGGTCGTTCCGTTCTTTATCTGCGGGCCTATCTTTATCCACGCGCCGTCGGCAAGCGCACTGACGTAATATTTGATTTTTATGTTAGTATAACCCTGCGCAAAACACTGTTTAACAAACTCGGAATCGAACACTATCCTGTTTGCGTAAGACGGGTTTTTACAATTAAATATAAGAGTCTCTCCGTTTACAAACAATTCGCCTTTATCGGACGACAGATAACTCGTCGCGTTTCCGTCGGATAAGAGCGTGGTTACAAGATTGCCTGTTCCGACAACGGGTTCTTCTACGTAAGTGTAATACGCAACCACGAAATCTATGCTGCCGCTCTCGGGAACGGTTACCGACAGTACGCTGTTCGATACGTCGAGTCTGTAACCCGCAGGCGTATACTTCCTTGCGTAATCTTTTATATCGAGAACGTCTCCCGCAGTATAATACGTCGCGGCGAGTTCGCTCTTAACGCCGTCTGTTACAGCCGTCTCCGCAGCGTCTTCTACGCCGTCCTTTTTAACGGTTATATTTACGGGCAGGTCGGATTTTTCGGGTAAATCCGTGAACGATACGTCTTTTATATAAATCGCGTTGCCGGGTGCGATTACCCAGCCGAACACTTCGGAACAACGCTCGTCGTTTACCTTTAAGTCCACCGTTACCGTAGTCCATTCGTCGTAGTTATAGTTTACGTTGCGGCTATCGTTCGAAGTTTCCGTTCCCGTTTCGGAATACGGTTGATAATAATAAGTTGATCCGCTTCCCCTTTGCATTACCGCGAACGCGCTTATCGGCCAGCCCAGCCGCGCCGTCGACGAAGACGGTACGTAGAACGAGAACGTTACGCTCTGTTTATCCGCAATCAGGCTCTTGTCTATGTACACGTATCCCTGCACGACGGAATCTATTCTGTACGCGCCGTATCCCGCTATATATTCCTTGACTACGCCCGTTCTCTGCGGAGTTTGCGGGTATATCAGTTGGTCTTTGCCCGCTATAACCGCGCCGCCGAACGTTACGTTCTGCGGAAGTTCGTCGCGATATGCCTGATAATCTTCGTCGTAATATACGTGTTTTACGCTGACGGCGGCGTCGTTTTCGCCTACCGTTATAAGCGTGCCGCCTAAATTCTGTCTATTGGTTACGTCGTATATGCCCGTTTTAAGCCCGAACGTCCAGCGTATACCTTCGTAAACCATACTGAGACTTATATCGTGCTGGTGCCCTACGAACGTGCTGTCCACGTTGGCTGCCTTGAATATTTCAACGAGCGTTTTACCGCCGTATGTTTTTACCGCATTGTCCACGTAGTCTATCACTCCGCCCGCATTGTTATAACCCATCAGGTTAGAAGATCCGAAATCTCCGTCCCTTGCCGCTACGTCCAGCCCGAGCGTGTAATAATACGTGCCGTTCAGAGACGCGTCGTATTGCTGCATTGCCTGCGTGTACGCGTAATTAGGAACATGATAAGCCATACTTACCTTAACGCCGGCGTCCGCGGCAAGTATCGCCGCCGAAGTCCTTTCAAACCAATTCACCTGTCCGTCGGTAAAGCCCATTGTCGTGGTAACGTGGTTTACCTCAGGCTCGAACGCTCCGCTGCAAAGGTTCGTGTCCATCATAAAGAAAACGCGTTTTACTTTGCCGCCCTGTTTAAGTCCGACGGTATAGTTGCCGTTTCCATCGGTTACGCCGCGAAGAAACAGTCCGTTCTCGGAAAACTGATATTGCTCGTTCTGCCATATTGCGCCTTTCTCGCTTTCGTTGTCGTGATTGCCGTATACCGCCGCCCACGGAATACCAAAACCGTCCAGAACGCCGATGAGTGCGGTCAGCGCGCTTCCGTTGTCATCGAAACTTCCCCACACGTTATCGCCCGTCATTATTATTAAATCGGGATTTGTCCTGTTAACCGCTTCGCGGATATACTTAAAACAGTTTTCTTCAAACTTTTCAGGCTTATACAAATCGTTAAGACCGCTCATACTAGCCTGCGTACTGTCAACCAACTGCGTGTCGGTTATCTGCAACACCTTTATATCGCGCCCCGTCGGCACTTCTACCACGAAGTCAACCGCTTCTTCTACTGTCGCCGCGGGTCTGCATTCGAGTTTTACCGAATACGTATCGCCTCCGTTCGCCGTCGCTTCCAATACGGCGGTTCCGCTCCTTACAGCCTGAACGTTGTCACCGCCGTCGGAAAGGCTTACCAGGTCCGAACCGCGGGTTATCTGCCACGTTACGTCTTTACCAAGCGTTACGTCGGTAAACAGCGAACCTAAATCAATCGTCTTGCCTATCGCCAAAGTCGTCTCCGCGTCGGTTACGATTACTTCTCTCCATATCGCGACTATCGTTACGTTCGCGGAAACGGTTATCTTGTCGCCCGCCTGCTTTTTCGCGGTTTCAGGATTGCCTATCTGCCAATAATCGAATTCGTATTCCGCCGCAGGCGAGGTAAAGTTTACTTCCGTATATGTAGGCAGAGTATATTCTCCCGCCGCAACGGTAACGGACGAAATCGTCCCGCTTCCTTCGCCTGGCTGATACGTAACAACGTATTCCTGTTGCGACGGCGGCGTTTCTCCCGTATTTTTCCATATCGCGATTATCGTTACGTTCGCGGAAACGGTTATCTTGTCGCCAGCCTGCTTTTTCGCGGTTTCAGGATTACCTATCTGCCAGTAGTCGAATTCCTTGCCGTCGGGCGCGGTAAAATTAAGTTCGGTATACGTCAATAGCGTATGTTCACCCGCGTCGGTTTCGACAGAATAAGCCCTGCCCGTACCCTCGCCCGACTGGTAAGTTATGGTGAACTTTCCTTCGGTTTCGGCAGGGTCACCTTTACAGGCTATCGCGCCCGCTACCGCGCAAAACGCCGCAATAAGACACAACACCCTTAACAATATTTTTCTCATAAAAAAACTCCTTTTCCCGAGAAATCTCATTTTTTTGAACATTATATTATCAAGTTTTTCCCGTGTCAATATCAAAACTTAAACTGACTATTTATTGCAATAAACAAGCGATTCCGAGCAATCTTTTATCGGTATTTTCGGGATATAGTCGCGCGGAAGCCGTCGAGTTTTTTGAACACGATAAGTAAAAAAAACGAGCATACAGGATACGAATTCAGATAATCTCATACCCCTGCTCGCCGTATCGGTTTTTCAACCGTGTTCCCGTTTATCGTGTTTGACTCTTAAAAAATATCCGAAAGATAAAAAGGCAGCACGAAAAATGCCGTCTGACCGTTTTTCTAAAATAAATTTTCATTTGTAAAAGCCGTAGTACAAGTTAATTACGGCTTTTACGAATTAAAACGCTTTTTCGCAAAGTTCTTCAATATATTCTCTTTTAATTAACGCATTTCGCCATTCTTCAGGAATAGCGTCGTAACCGTAAACCGCGCCTGCCAATCCGCCTGCAATCGCTCCGACAGTATCCGTATCTTCACCAAGATTTACTGCTTTCAACACGCAATCTTTATAACTGCTCGTCGTTAATAAACACCATAACGACGCTTCTAACGTATCAACAACGTAACCGCTGCTTTTTATATCGTTCCTTTTAGTAATTATAAACGTTCTGCTAAAAATTCTGGCGTA
>CAMEHL010000004.1 GCA_945917475.1 uncultured Clostridia bacterium
GTATATCCGCTTTATTTTTTTGCGATAATCGGTTGAAAAAGGCGGGTTATATGATATAATGTTGAATACAGAATAGTGTTGAACGCGGACTTCCGACTTGTCTAAAACGGGAAATTCCCGACGTTAAATAAAGGATTGAAATCAAAATGAAATTTTTCAAGTTGCTGTTCAGTAAAACTCTCGTGGTGTTTCTGTTGCTTGTCGTACAGTTTACGCTGATACTCGTTACCAACTTCGTGTTCGAAGTATATCCCTGGTTTCAACTTATAAGCGTTTTTCTGGCGTTGCTTATGTTCTTTTATATCGTGAACAAAAAAGAATGCCCCGAATTCAAACTGCCCTGGCTGGTTCTTTTGTTTTCTTTGCCCCTATTCGCAATTCCGTTTTATATTATTTTCGCGAACCCGAGAATGCCTAAACGCGCGTTCAAGCAGCTGAAAACGATAGAGGACGAGACGGGAAAATACACCGCGAAAGCGGCGGGCGGCGACTTAAAGTCGGCGGAAAGCGGAGCGAAAAAATTCGGATACAGGTCCGACGTGGCTGAATATCTCGAAAATACGGCGGCGCTCGGCGCGCACACGCATAACCGCGTAACCTATTACAAACTCGGCGAAGATTTTTATAAAGACCTGCTTATAGAACTCGAAAAAGCGGAAAAGTATATTTTTATGGAATATTTTATCGTTCACCCGGGCAAGATGTGGGACGGGATACACGAAATACTCCTTAAAAAGGTGAAATGCGGCGTGGAAGTGCGGCTTATGTATGACGACATAGGCACGGTGGGCAAAATACCGAGCGGTTACTATAAGAAACTTCGAAAAGAAGGGATTGACTGCTATAAATTCAACACGTTCCGTCCCGTCATGTCGGGCGTACACAACAACCGCGACCACCGCAAGATAACCGTTATCGACGGCAAAGTCGGATTTACGGGCGGCATAAACTTGGGCGACGAATACATAAACGAAGTTAAACCGTTCGGGCAATGGAAAGATACCACTATAAAAATAGAAGGCTCTGCGGTGGACAATCTCCTTGCGCTGTTTTTACAACTTTTCGATATGAACGCAAAAAAGAACACGGCGGATTACTCGGCGTATTTCGTTGCCGAACACGAAAAGTACGACGAAAAAGGCAGTATTCTGCCTTTCGGAGACGGACCCAAACCTTTTTATAAGGAACAGATAGGCGAAAATAACTATATTAACCTTATAAACGCCGCCAAACGCTACTGTTATATAACCACACCCTATCTTATCCCCGATTTCAATCTCACTACGGCGCTGCGCAACGCCGCTTACCGAGGCGTGGACGTAAGAATAATCACGCCGCATATACCCGACAAAAAGACGATATTCGCAATGACTCGCTCCAACTACTCTTATCTGCTTAAAGCGGGCGTAAAGATTTACGAATACACGCCCGGGTTTATCCACGCGAAAATGCTGGTAGCGGACGACGACCTTGCTTTCGTGGGGACGATAAATCTCGATTACCGCAGTCTCGTTCATCATTACGAGTGCGGAGCGGTAATGTTCGAAACCCCGTGCATAAAAGATATTAAAGCCGACTTCGAACAAACGCTGAGCGTTTCGCAGGAGAAAACTTTGGAAAACTTTAAAATGAACAAAATCGCGTCCGCAACGAACGCGATTATGAATTTGTTTTCACCTATGCTGTAACGGCTTTATTCTCCGCAAGCGTGCGCCCGCGCCAAAACCGTAACCGTTTACCACGCCTTGCGCCGAATCAGATAAATTGCGACGTTTCTCCCGACGGCTTGCGGACTTTTTCTCTCAGCGGACAGTCGCCGTAACCCGCGGCGATAACGATATTGCAACTTTCGCCGTCACCGAAATTCATGGCGGCGTTCAGTTTTTCGGCGTTTATCCAGCCGATAATGCAGGTATCTATCCCCTTTGCCTTTGCGGCGAGAGTTATATAAGCGATAAGTTCGCCTATATCGTATTTAACGAAATGGTTTCTGCCGAATTTTTCTTCCGCGCCCTTTTTGAGCGACGCCGTTTTCTCCGCGACTACGAAAAACGCTTTCGCCGAATTCGCAAACGAGTTTACCCCGCCGTCCGAAACGGATTGCGCCACCTTTTTCATCTTTTCGCGGTCGGTAACGCAATATACTTTCCACGGCTGACTGTTACAAGCGGACGGCGCGAGCAACGCGGTGCTTAAAATTTCTTTCAAATCGTTTACGTCTATCTCTTTATCCGAGAAACTTCTGCAAGACTGCCTGCTTAAAACAAGCGATTTAAATTCGTTCAGATTCATAACGGTCTCCTTTTTAAGGAATATACCATAAACCGCGGGCAAAGTCAAGCGCGGAACGCCTTTTTAGCAGCGCGTTTTCAGCGTAACGGCAAGGCGGCGCAATATCGGCGCGGTTATCTTGCGAACGAAAGCGCGCTCTCGCGGCGGTAACGTTCTACCGCTTTCAGATATTTTTCGGACAGTTCGAGATTATACCGCTGTTTTTCTTCGTAAGACAGCGTCTGATAATAGGCTTTGTCGGTAAGTCTGCCTATCGCGTCGGGAATTTCGCCTTCCGTGTCGAGAATGCTCTTGACTTTCAGATAAAAGTCTTCTTCCGCGTTGCCCGAACGCCTGATTTCGCCCGAGACTTTGGCGGTATAAAAATCTTTTACCTTAGATTCGGACACACCCGCTTCTTTCGCAAGCACTATTTCGCGCGCGAGTTTTTCGCGGTAATCTTGCCAGAACCCCGTTTTAAGGCGTTTTTTCGCTTCTTTGCAATAGTCTTTAAAAGTTTTGCGTTCTTCCATAAATTTTTCCCCTTTTCGTCTTTTTTCGGTTTTTTTCGACAGTAGTCGATATTTTTCGCAAAAAGAAAACCTACCGTTGCCGGTAGGCTTTTCTTATCCTTTAATGCTTCTTTTTCTTGCCGCTTCCGATTTCTTTTTACGTTTTATAGAAGGGCTTTCGTAGAACTCTTTTTTACGGAGATCTCCGATAATTCCGTCGCGCGAGCATTTTCTCTTGAAACGGCGCAGCGCGCTGTCGAGATTCTCGTTTTCACCGACTCTTACGGTACTCATTTTTTCACACTTCCTTTGCCCCGCGGCGGTTATTTGCTGAATATCCGGTTCACCCGAACGCTATTAAAGTATAGCGGAACGTACGGATTTTGTCAATAATTTTTAACGCTTTTTTCGCATAAAAGCGAAATTATTTGCAATAAAGACGGTTTTCGACTTTATCCGTCAATAATCTCTTCATCTCCTCGCGGCGCGGCGATATCCGTCTCGTCCGCGTTGCAACCCGTCTCTTTGTTTTTAAAGAATATAAAATACGCGGCGACGGTCAGCACGAACAGCGCGAACGCGGTCAGAACGATGCCGAGTCCGCCTTTGCTGAACGTTCCGTTCGGAAAGATGACGTCTCTTATCCCGAATATCTCTACCACGAGAATAAGGAGCGGCGAAACGTATTTGACCATTACCGCGAATATCTTGCCGAATTTCCCTAAACGCAACCCGTCCTTTTCGAGCGCGGCGTAAGTTTTAAGCGGGTTTGCGGTGAACTTGCCGTCGATAAACCAACCTATCGCCACGCAAGAGCCGAGCGCGCAGAGCGGCATTAAAACCACGTTTGTTATCTGGTCGATAAAATCCAGCAGATTCTGACCGCAGACGGTCATTTTATCCGCGTCGTTAAGCGCAAAACCCAAAGACACGGAAACGGGTATCGAAACGGCGAAACATATAAGCGCGACGGTAAGTATCGCCTTTTTCCTGTGAACCTTAAACTTCTGAATAACGAACTGCGTTACCACTTCTAAAAGTGACATAACGGAAGTTAGCGCGGCGATAATGACCATACCGAAAAACGCGAAAGACACGATATGTCCCACCGTTCCGAGATTGTCGAACACGAGCGGCAGCGAAGTGAATAAAAGCACGATTCCTTTTTCCGAAAGGTTGCCGCCGTAAACCGCTTTATAATGATGAATCGCAGGGAAAATGGCAAGCCCGGCAAGCAACGCCACCACGGTATCGAACACGCAAATCATAATAACGGATTTGCCGACGTTAATATCGTTACCCGCGTAAGAACCGTAAGACACCATAATGCCCATACCGAGCGACAGCGAGAAAAACGCCTGACTCATCGCCGCAAGAACGCCGTTGAACCCGAGACTCTTAAAGTCGGGTTTAAGGTAATACGCAAGTCCTTCGGAAACGCCTTCGCCGAGACAAAGGCAGTAAACCACCACCGCGACGAGAAGCAAAAACAGCGCGGGCATAAGCACTTTGCTCGCTTTCTCTATGCCGCCCTTTACGCCCGCCATAACCACGACCAGCGCAAGCACGACGAATATCGCCGTGTACAGTATCACTTCTCCGACGTTCCCCGCGAACGACGATAAAATCTCGGAATTATTATTGAAAGAGTTGAGAGTAAATTTGACCGTATATCCGCCGAGAACTGAATAATAACAAGTAATAAGCAGCGGAATAACTACGGCGAAAAGCCCCAGCCAGCCGAGATTTTTGTTCGCTTTTTTATAAGCGGAAACGGGGTTTGCCTGCGCTCTTTTGCCGAGATATACTTCGGCAATCATAACGATAGAACCCATAACGATAACGCTGAGTATATACACGAAAACGAAAGCCGCGCCGCCGTTCGCGCTCGTTTTATAAGGGAAACTCCAAAGGTTCCCGAGACCTACCGCCGAACCTGCCGCGGCAAGAATAAAACCTATGCCGCTCGCAAATCCGTTTCTTTTCTTCTTTATTTCCATTTCTTATCCTGCCGTAAAGAATAGTGTTATAATTTTACACTATAAAGCGGCATAAGTCAAACCATTTTCGCAAAAAAACCAAACGGCAGCATAGGAAATTGGTAACGTTACAAATAAAACAACGATAAAAGCGGTCGGAGAAGAAGTTCTTCTCCGACCGCTTTCGGTTTTCCGTTAAAACGTAATCTATTTGTTAAAAACACTTTAAGTTACGCGCATTAAGCGGGCGTCCAGCCCATTTTCTGCCCCGACAATATATGAATATGCAGGTGGAACACGCTCTGACCCGCGTCGTCGCCCTGATTGATTACGAGACGGTATCCGCCGGACAGTTCCAACTCTTTTTCGAGCGTGGGGATTTTCTTAAAACACCGCCTTAAAAGTTCGCTCTGCTCGTCCGTCATTTCGGCGAGAAGTTTAAAATGGCTTTTGGGTATGCACAGAAAGTGGTTTTTCGCTTTGGGGTCGATATCTTTAATGATAATCATATCTTCGTCTTCGTAAACTTTCGTAGACGGAATCTCGCCCGCGATTATCTTGCAGAATAAGCAGTTTTCCATAATATATCTCCTGTTTAATTATTTTCGTTTTCGACGGGAACCGCGACCGCGCCGTCTTTATATGCGCCCGTTACGCGCACCTTTATAAGTCCCTTCCCCGCGCAATTTTTTACGTAAAGCCGCAGGTAGTTTTCGGAATAGCCGACGGCAAAACCGTCTTTTTCTTCTTCGGGAAGAAAAGAAAGAACCCTGCCCGTCTCGCGCGCGACGAACGCTTTTTTAAGTTGCTCTTTTTTTTCGAGCAGTTTATCCAGCCGCGCTTTTTTTATTCCGTATGGTAAATCTTTCATTTTATAAGCGACGGTGCCGCTTCTCGGACTGTATATAAACGGGTGAATATCGGTAAAACCGACAGCGTCGATTACGCGTAAAGTTTCTATAAAATCCCCGTCCGTTTCGGTGGGAAAGCCCGCTATAACGTCGGTAGTAACGCCCGCGTGCGGAAAATATTCCTTTATAAGCCGTGTTTTCTCTATAAATTCCGCGGCGGTGTAGTGTCGGTTCATTTTTTTCAGCACCGCGTCCGAACCCGACTGCAACGACAGATGAAAGTGCGGCGCAAAATCGTTAAGACTTTTACACGCTTCTAAAAATTTTTCCGTTATCACCCGCGCTTCCAGAGAACCGAGCCTTATACGCGTTTCAAGCGTTTTAAGTCTCGTAATAAGCCCGTCAAGCGTTAAGCCGTTATAATTATAATCGGACAAATCAATGCCCGTTACGACCGCTTCAAGCGCGTTTGCCGCGAGAATTTCTTCTTTTATTTTTTCGGGGTCGCGACTGCGGCTTCTGCCGCGCAAATACGGGATAATGCAATAAGAACAAAAGTTGTCGCACCCGTCCTGCACCTTAACGAAAGCGCGCGTTTTGAGCGATTTCACGGGCGGCAGTTCTTCGTAAACGGCGTCGTGCGGAAAGACTTTTTCGCCGCACTCGTCAATCATATCCAGAATTCTGTTTTTCCCGAAAACGCCCGTAACCAGATATTTATCGGATTTACTCAGAAAACTCTCGGGATTTTTCTCCGCGGCGCACCCCGTGAAGATTATCTTGGCGCAGGGATTAAGCCTTTTTATTCTGCTCGCCGTCTGGCGCGATTTTTTTTCCGCTTCCGCCGTAACCGCGCACGTATTCACTATGTAAAGGTCGGCTTTTTCGAGTTTATCCGAAACTTCGTATCCGCGCGCGTTAAGCCCCGCTATAAGCGCTTCGCTCTCGCAGTCGTTGACTTTGCAACCGAGCGTAAAAACAACCGCTTTCATAATGAAACCGTGCCTTTAAATACGAGCGCCGTCCACTCCCCGCGCGAATTTTCGTCGGCGAGAATAAACCCTGCGTCCCGATACGCTTTTATCACCTTATCTTTTCTGTCGTTTAATATGCCGCTGAGAATTACCGTGCCGCCGCCCGTCAGATTTCCGCCTATAAACGGCGCGAAGTAAATGAGCGTTTCCGCCATAATATTGCAGACTATAACGTTGCCTTTCACGGTGTTGTCGTCAAGCAGGTTTTCTATAAGCACGCGCGCGTTTTTAACGCCGTTTATCTCGCAGTTTTTAACGCTCGCCTCGTATGCGCATTCGTCGATATCGGTCATAATAACGTCTTTCGCGCCGAGTTTAGACGCGGCGATACCTAAAATACCGCTTCCGCAGCCTACGTCTATTACCGTATCGCCCGATTTTACGTATTTTTCGAGAAACTCCACGCACATTGCCGTCGTTTCGTGTTCTCCCGTGCCGAACGCCATATTAGAACCTATTATTACGGTCTGTTCGTCCGCTTTTTTCTCGTATTTTATCCATTCGGGAACGATTACGATTTTGCCTATGCGGATAGGTTTGAACCGCTCTTTCCATTGTTCGCGCCAAAGGTCGCCGTCCGTTTCGCGCTTTGACGTTTCAAGCGTTCCCAAATCGAACGGACAGTTTTTCTTTAAATCGGCAAGCCGCTTTTCTATCGCGCCCGTTACGCTGTCGGCGACGTTTGCCTTAAAATATGCTTTCACAATCACGGTTTTGTCCGCGCGGTAAAGGTCGTCGTCCGCATAATCCCACGTTTTGCCGCTCCTTTCAAGGTCGATAACGTCCTGTATATCGGTTACGGCGACGCCTTCGTCGGTATATTCCGAAAGGATATCGGAAACGAGTTCGCTCCCTTCGTGCGTGGTGAAAACGGTAAATTCAACGTATTTATTCATTTCTCTTCAATTCAATACGGGTCCACGCCGTACATAGACGACATTTTCTCGCGGTAATTCTTCATTTCGGAACATTGCTTCACGTCAACGTCTTTGCCGAGTTGCTCAAACAACTGTTTCTGCGATTTCGTGAGTTTAGTCGGCACTTCGACCGTTACTTCTATGTAAAGGTCGCCCGTGCCGCGGTTGGTTTTTATGCCCTTGCCGCGCACGAAAAACACCTTGCCGCTCTGCGTTCCTTCGGGAATAGTGTAATCCATCACTTCGTCAATCAGCGGCACTTTAACCTTGCCGCCGAGAGCCGCCGTCGTGAAACTTATCGGCACGTTGACGTACAGGTCGAAGTTCTTGCGTTTGAATATCCTGCTCGGCTCGACTTTTATGACGACGATAAGGTCGCCCGGTTCGCCGCCGTTTACGGACGCTTCGCCGAATCCCGGTTTTCTCAGATAACTGCCCGTATCCGCGCCCGCCGGAATAGTAAGAGTAACTTTCGTAGAAACTTTGGTATAACCTTTCCCCTTACAGTCGGGACACGCGTCCGTAATCTTTTTGCCCGTGCCTTTGCACTCGTCGCAGGGGCGCACGGATACCGAACGGAAAAACCCGTTGGACGTAGTATACTGAACCTGCCCCGTTCCGCCGCACTTGGGACAAGTCTGATAAGACGTGCCGCCCTTCGCGCCCGTGCCTTTGCACGACGAACAAGGCTGATTTCTCGTATAAACTACTTCTCTCACGCAACCTTTCGCCGCGTCGAGGAAAGACAGAGACGCTTCTATCGTAACGTCTTCGCCTTTGGTTTTGGTCTGCGCTTTCGCACCTCTCGAACCGCCGCCGAATCCGCCGAAAATATCGCCGAAAATATCTTCGAAACCGCCGCCCGAGAACCCCGAAAAGCCCGAGAAACCGCCTGCGCCGCCCGCGCCGCCGAATCCGCCCATACCGGGGTGTTCGCGTTCGAAATCGTATTGTTTTCTCTTTTTATCGTCGGATAAAACTTCGTTCGCTTCGTTAATCTCCTTGAACTTTTCCGCGGCTTCTTTGTCGCCCGGGTGCAAATCAGGGTGATATTTTTTAACGAGCGTTCTGTATGCTTTCTTTATGTCGTCCGACGACGCGTTTTTATCCACGCCTAAAATAGAATAGTAATCTTTTGCCATATTTTTTCCTGAAAATCGGCTCGTTTTTTTGCCGTTTTAGCACAAACTGAAAGGCACGTTCCGTGCCTTTCAGCGTGATTTTTTACCGTTTATATAACCGCTTATATAAACTTTATAAGTTACTGTTGGTCGCCGCCCTGATGGAATTCGGTGCCGTCCGCGCCCTGCTCGGGGTTAGCCGCGCCGCCGTTGGGGTTTGCCTGCTGATACACTTTGGCGAACACTTCCTGCGAGACGGACGAAAGATTTTCAAACGCCTTATCCATTCTCTCTTTGTCGTTGGAATCGAGTTCGGTTTTGGCTGTTTTTATCTCGCTTTCGAGTTTCGCTTTGTCTTCTTCGGAAAGTTTGTCGCCCAAATCTTTTATAGATTTTTCCACGGTGAAAATCATTCCGTCGAGTTTATTGTGCGAATCTACCGATTCTTTACGTTTTTTGTCTTCTTCTTCGTATTGTTTGGCTTCTTTCACGGCTTTATCGATATCCGCTTCCGAAAGGTTTGTAGAAGAAGTAATGGTTATATTCTGGCTCTTGCCCGTTCCCATGTCTTTTGCGGAAACGTTCACTATGCCGTTGGCGTCTATATCGAAAGTAACTTCTATCTGCGGTATTCCGCGCGGCGCGGGAGCGATGCCCGTGAGTTCGAATCTGCCGAGCGTCTTGTTGTCTTTTGCGAATTCTCTCTCGCCTTGCAGAATATGAATATCGACCTGAGTCTGATTGTCCGCGGCGGTGGAGAACACCTGCGACTTCTTGACGGGGATAGTCGTGTTTCTCTCTATGAGTTTAGTGCATACTCCGCCGAGCGTTTCGATGCCGAGCGACAACGGCGTTACGTCGAGAAGAAGCACGTCTTTTACTTCGCCCGAAAGCACGCCGCCCTGTATAGCCGCGCCGATAGCGACGCATTCGTCGGGGTTAATGCCCTTGAACGGTTCTTTGCCCGTAACCTGTCTGACCTTATCTATAACCGCGGGGATTCTCGTGGAACCGCCTACGAGTATAACCTTGTCGATGTCCGAATATGAAAGTTTCGCGTCCGCCATAGCCTTTTTCATGGGTTCTACGGTGTCGTCAACCAGATCGGAAGTGAGCGCGTCGAATTTCTGTTTGGTAAGGTTGATGTCGAGATGTTTGGGTCCCGTCGCGTCCGCGGTGATGAAGGGCAGGTTGACGTTGGTGCTGCTCATACCCGAAAGTTCTATTTTAGCCTTTTCCGCCGCTTCTTTAAGTCTCTGCATCGCGAGTTTGTCGGAAGAAAGGTCTATGCCTTCTTTCGCCTTGAATTCGGATACGAGATAATCCATAACTCTCTTATCGAAGTCGTCGCCGCCGAGTTTGCAGTTACCGTTGGTCGCAAGCACTTCGAACACGCCTTCGCCTATTTCCATAATGGAAACGTCGAACGTGCCGCCGCCCAGGTCGTAAATTATGACTTTCTGCGTTTTGCCCTCTTTATCGAGACCGTAAGCGAGAGCCGCCGCGGTGGGTTCGTTGATTATGCGCAGAACGTTGAGTCCCGCGATTTTGCCCGCGTCTTTAGTCGCCTGACGTTGGCTGTCCGTAAAGTAAGCGGGGCAGGTTATAACGGCGTCTTTTACTTCGCCACCGAGATACGCTTCCGCGTCCTTTTTAAGTTTGGAAAGTATCATAGCGGAAATTTCCTGCGGGGTGTAACCTTTGCCGTCTATTTCCACCTTGTAATTTTCGCCCATATGGCGTTTAATGGAAGCGACCGTTCTGTCGGGGTTAGAAACCGCCTGACGTTTCGCCACCTGACCGACGAGTCTTTCGCCGTCTTTCTGGAACGCCACTACGGACGGAGTAGTTCTCGCGCCCTCCGCGTTCGCTATTACCACCGGTTCGCCGTTTTCCATAACTGCCACGCACGAGTTTGTCGTTCCTAAATCTATACCTATCGTTTTCATAATAATTATCTCCTTATTTTCCTTGTTTTTTATTTTTTCCGTTCGCGCCGCGCCTTTTGCCGCCCGACGCGTATTTGCCTTGGTTGTTAAGCGGATTTTATTCCGTTTTTCTACTTGACTACGCTGACTTTCGCATAACGTATGATTTTGTCTTTTAACCTGTACCCCTTTTCGAACACCTGCTTTACCGTTTCGCTCGTATCGCCGTCGCCCTTTTCGACCTGCATCACCGCTTCCGCGACGTTGGGGTCGAAAGCTTCTCCTACGGGGTTTATCTCTTCTATTTCCATTCCTTTAAGCGTTTCGTCGAATTTGCGGCGTATCGCTCTTATTCCTTCCTGCGTTTTTTCATCGAGACCGAGATTTAACGCCCTGTCTAAATTGTCGCCCACGGGAAGAATTTTAACTATCACGCTCGAAATTCCTTCGCTGAACGCTTCCTGCCACAGTTTCGCGTTGCGCTTTTTGTAGTTGTCGAACTCCGCCACGTTTCTCATCCATTTATCTTTATAGTCGGCAACCTGTTTTTTGAGTTCTTCTATTTCCTTGTTTTCTTTACTTTCTTTGCTTTCTTTTGCGGAATTTTTAGTTTCCTGCTGCGGTTGCGTTTGGGCAGCGGCCGTATTTGCGTCGTCCGCCGCTTTTTCCGCCGCCGTTTTTTCAGCCCTTTCTTCTTTTATCTCTTTTACGTTTTCGGCGCGTTCCGCCTTTTCGTGTTTTTTCTCGTCCATTTTCGTTTCCTTTATATTTATTCGGATTTTAAGTCGGTATCGCGCGGGTTTATCCGCCCGATTGTTCCGCGCTAATTCTTGTTTATAATGTCTTCTAAAATTCTGCCCACGCCTTCTAAAACGGATACGACTTTCTGATAGTCCATACGAAGCGGTCCTATAACGCCGTAAGTCCCTATTTTAACGCCGCTCGCCGAGTAAGTAGCCGTTACCAGCGAACAGTCGCTCGGCATATTCTCGCTCTCTTCTCCGCCTATTTTTATGTTTATTTCTATGTTGTCGTTGTCTTCGGTAAGAAGTTCCGCAAGCCTGTCTTTACTCGTTACCACCGAGAGAAAATTTTTCATTTTCTCCGAATCGTTGTTGTATTCGGGGTGATTTAATATTTTGCTTTCGCCCTCCATCACGACTTCCGCTTTATCGTTTTCGACGTAATCTTCTATGGCGTTCATAACGCTGTCGAATATCTCGCGATATCCCGCGAATTCTTCTTTCACGCTTTCGGACATGCCGCTTATCTTGCACAGTTCTTTGCCCGCGAACAGCCGGGATATAAGGCGGGACGCTTCGTCAATCTGCGCGTCCGACATACTCTCGGGTATGCTTATGAATTTATCCCTTATGAGCGTGGTTTCGGTAACTATAAGGAGCAACGCCTGGTTGGGTTTGTGCCGGAAAATATCGAGTTTTAAAATCTTTTCGTTTCCGCTGTGGTTAGCCACCGCGACCGACGTGTAATCGGTAAGGTCGCTTATGACTTTAACCGTGTTCTGCACCACCTGTTCCAGATTGTCCGCGTGGTTTTTAAACGCTTCTTTAATCGCGCCTATCTCCTTGCCCGACAGTTTGCCTTTATCCATAAGTTCGGTAACGTAAAGTTTATACGCTTCCGCCGACGGAACGCGCCCGCTCGAAGTATGAAGTTGCGACAGATACCCCATTTCTTCAAGCCCCGCAAGTTCGCTCCTTACCGTCGCCGAACTTATGTCTTTCATATATTTTTCGGTTATGCTTTTAGAAGAAACGGGTTGCGCGGTGGAAATATAATCGTCCACCACGTATTGAAGTATTTTCTTTTTCCTGTCGGAAAGTTTCATCTTTTTACCTCTCTTGCACGAATCGGCAGGCTGGCAAAGTTAAAAGTTTTTTGTTAGCACTCTTGCGTCCTAACTGCTAACTTTGACATAATTTTACACTTATTATGCGCCTTTGTCAAGGATTTATCACGGGGTTTTTTAAAAGATTTAAAATTTTTTTTCCGCAAGTGAAAATCCCCCTGAAAAAGGGGGATTTCAGACAGGTTTTATTCGTGCCTAAGGGGTAAAACACGGTGCTTTCCCTTGACAATAACGTCTTTTAAATGCTTTCCGTCGTAAATCAGATGATAGTCTTTGTAATCGGAATTTTTAATATCCGCGATAAAAACGCGCAGGTCTTCGATTACGCCGTCGTTTTTAGGGTTTATAACCCAGTCCACGGGCATAAAATCCACTATGCCTTCGTCGGTTTTTAAGGGGAAAGCGGAGTCGTCGAAATCGTCGGGCAGGTCGGCTATGAGAGCGTAACCCGTTTCGTCGTCGTAATTCCAGGTGAATTCGGAAAAAAGGCTGACCGAATCTACCGTTATGCCGCTTTCTTCTTTAATTTCCCTTACGGCGCATTGTTCGGGCGTTTCGCCGTCGGCAAGATGCCCGCCCACCGCGTTCCACATACCCATAAAGGGCGGCTTTACGCGGTTTATCATCAGAATTTTGTCTCCGTTTCTCACGAAACACAACGTCGCTTTTCTCTGCATAAAAGTATCCTTGTCGTCTTTATCCTTTTCGTATGCGGCGGAAAGCCGCCGCCCCTTTCCCGGTTATTCGCTCCTTAACGCCACCACGGGGTCTTTCTTCGCCGCCGCGCCCGCGGGGATAAGACCCGCGACAAGCGTGAGCAACACGCTTATGCACACCATAACGAGCGCAGCCAGCGGGTGCAGCACCGCGAGTTTCCCGACGGACGGAATAAGCGATTTAAGGATAATATTGATGGGTATGGACAGCAAGTAGGTTACGCCCACGCCTATCAACCCCGAGAACAGACCTATAAGGAAAGTTTCCGCGTTGAACACGTTGGATATTTCGCGCTTCGCCGCGCCGAGCGCGCGCAGCACGCCTATCTCTTTCGTTCTTTCCACTACGGATATATAAGTGATTATGCCTATCATAACGCTGGACACTATAAGCGATATCGAAGTGAACGCCACGAGAACGTAAGTTACCGCGTCTACCATAGTGTTGAGCATACCGAACATCATACTCATCATATCCGAATAAGCGATATAATCTTTGTCGCTTTCTTCTTTGCCGTCGTTCCAGGCGTCGATATAATTTTTGATTTTTTCTTTGCTGTTAAAGTCTTTCGCGTAAATGCTTATATCGGACGGGGTGTTCACTCCCGCGAGAGAACGGAGAGTGAACGTAGTGGTTACGGGGCTCGGAACGCCGCCCGCGGTCGTGTAACCCGTTATAACCTGAATAGTCTTATTTTCGCTCGCGCGGCAGGCGTTTGCTATTTCGCTGTCGAAGTTTGCCTGAATAACCTTTTGCGTGAGCGCAGGCGAATAGGCTATACCCGTGGAAAGTATGCCGTCCACGTTCTGTTTAACCCTTAAAATACCCGCTATTTCTATTTCTTCGAGTCCTTCCGTTTCGGTGGTAACGTTGCCGTTCACGACGTATCCCATAGCGGTCTGTTTAAACATTAAACCGTTGTTCGCAAGATAGAATTTATGTCCCACGAGTTCTTCTATCGAGAAACCGTCGGCGGGGATTTCCGAGCCGTCCATCGCGGCGAAAGCGAATTCGTTGGTCGTCGCGTCGTAACTTCCCGACAGATAGCCTAAAAGCATAAGCGTTATATCCGCCACTTCGTTGTATTTATCGACTACGAGCACGACCTTGTTCGCGTTTTCGGCGTTGAATTCGGGCAGTTCGCCGTAAAGCACGTCGTACTGTTCGGCGATAAGAGTTCTGTCGGGCATTTCCGCTATGGTCGGTATGTATTGCCTTACGAATCCCGTACTGAGCCCCATAGCCGCCTGCAAATTTTCTTCGAATTCCGATTCGATTCCGTTCACTACGTTGTCTATCGACGTAAACGTTTCCGTGCCGTTGAGTTTAAGCGTGGTGTAAAAATAGTCGTTCATATCGAAACCGTACGATTTCGCAATCGTATAGTAGAGCGAAGAATCCATCTTTTCGACGTAACTCATAAACCCGTTTTCGCCCGTTTCGGACAGGTTGTTGCTTTTAAGCATACCCGTCAGTTTCTTGAACGCCGTTTTAACGCCCACGTTATCGAGTTCGGGGAATTTTTCTTTCGCGTCGTTTTCGTAAATCTCGTTGAAAGACGAAAGGTCTACCGAACTTTCCGAAATAGAAAGCGGATAAGTGGCGAGCGTATCCGTCTGCATACGCGCCATATACGCGTTAAAGCCGTTTGACAGCGCGAGAACGAGCGCGACGCCTATAATGCCTATGCTCCCCGCGACCGAAGTGAGTATCGTTCTCGCTTTTTTGGAGAACAGATTTTTAAGCGAAAGAGAAAACGCCGTTTTAAAACCCATTTTGGGTTTTCTCATAGTCTTGCCCTTTTCCGTTTCGTAGTTTTCGAACGGGTCGGTGTCTGCCACCTTTTCCCCGTCTAAAAGCCTTATTATTCTCGTCGAATACTTTTCGGCGAGTTCGGGGTTATGGGTAACCATTATAACGAGCCTGTCTTTGGCGACTTCTTTTAGAAGTTCCATAATCTGCACGCTCGTTTCGGTATCGAGCGCGCCCGTCGGTTCGTCGGCGAGTATGATTTCGGGGTCGTTGACGAGAGCGCGGGCGATAGCCACCCTTTGCATCTGCCCGCCCGACAGTTGGTTAGGCTTTTTGTGCTCCTGTCCTTTAAGACCTACGCGTTCGAGAATTTTCGCGGCGCGTTCCGTTCTCTCTTTTTTCGGAATACCCGAAAGTTCGAGCGCGAGTTCCACGTTCGCTATGACCGTCTGGTGCGGAATAAGGTTATAACTCTGAAAAACGAAACCTATGCAGTTGTTTCTGTACGCGTCCCAGTCTTTATCGTTATAATTTTTGGTGGACTTGCCTTCGATTATAAGGTCGCCCGTCGTGTAACGGTCAAGACCGCCTATGATGTTGAGCAAAGTGGTTTTGCCGCAACCGGACGGACCTAAAACGGACACGAATTCGTTTTTACGGAAATTAAGCGACACGCCTTTAAGCGCGCGCACTTCGAATTCGCCCGTTCCGTAAGTCTTGACTATGTTTTTGAGTTGCAAAGCGCAGGACTGAACTTGTGTTCCCATTTTTCTCTCTCCCGTGTATTTTTTCTTTTATCGGTTATGACCGACGCGTAAGATATAATCGCGCGCGGTAAAATACGTTTATATTATAATACGGCTATATTATAATACGAAAACCGCTACGAAAGCGCAACCCGTCGCCGCCGCGCGTAAAATTTTTTTGTTTTTTTTAAGATTTTTCCGTTTTTCTTATTTTCTTACGGCTTTTCCTTTTCCGCGTTCTTTCTTTATTTATCCGTTTTATATAATATGCCGCGAACCTTTAATAAATCTTGAAAAAGTCGCGGCATATATTCGTTTTTTTGGTTTACGTTATAAAATTTCGCCCAGCGCGGTTACGAATTCGGTAACGTCGTCTACGGGCAGACCTTCGAGCAGTCTCGCCTGTTCGTAAAGGACGAGCGCGTATTTTTTGAGCGCGTCTTTATCCGTTTCGTAAAGGCTTAACAGTTTGTCGAGAATCTTGTGCGTGGAACTGACTTCTAAAATCTTCTCCGCTTTTACGCTTCCGTCGGAGTTGGGCATGGAATTTAAGACTTTCTCCATTTCTATGGACACTTCTCCGCCCGAAATGAGACATACGGGGTATGTTTTCAGGTTAGACGTAAGCCTTACTTCCTTTACCTTGTCGCCGAGACAAGTCTTTATCTCGCCGAGCAGGTCTTTGTATTTTTCGTTCTTTTCTTTGAGTTCTTCTTTTTCGGTATCGGAATCGAGCGAAAAGTCCGCTTCGGACACGGATTTGAACTTTTTGCCGTCGTATTCGGTGAGAATTTTGGCGACGAATTCGTCCACGCCGTCTTTGAAGAACAGAATTTCGTAGCCTTTCTCTTTGGCTTTTTCTATCTGCGGAAGTTTGGCAATCTTTTCGTAACTTTCGCCCGACGCGTAATAAATCTCGTTCTGACCTTCCGCCATGCCGTCCACGTATTCTTTAAGCGTAACGAGTTTCTCTTTTCTCGAAGAATAGAACATAAGCAAGTCTTTTAATTTGTCTTTGTTCATTCCGAAACCCGCGTAAACGCCGAATTTTATGGAAAGACCGAATTCCGCGAACAGTTTTTCGTACGTTTCTCTGTCTTCGTCCATCATCTTTTTGAGTTCGGACGATATTTTCTTTTCTATGCCGTTCGCAATCGCCTTGACCTGTCTGTCCTGTTGCAGAATTTCGCGCGAAATGTTAAGCGATAAGTCGGAAGAATCGACTACGCCCCTTACGAACCCGAAGTAATCGGGCAGGAGTTCTTCGCACTTTTCCATTATCATAACGCCGTTGGAATACAGTTTAAGTCCCTTTTTATAGTCTTTGGAATAATAATCGAAAGGCGCTTTGGACGGGAAAAAGAGCAGCGTGTCGTAAGTTACCGCCCCTTCTATCTTGGCGTAAACGCCTTTAAGCGGGTCAGTCCAGTCGTGGAATTCGTTTTTGTAAAACTCGTTGAGATTTTCGGTCGAAACTTCCGATTTGGGTTTTTTCCAGAGCGGCACCATACTGTTTAAGGTGTCGAGTTCTTTCACGTCTTCGTATTCGGGCTTGTCGTCGGGAGAACCTTCTTTTCTTTTAGAGTGCGTGCAGAGCATCTGAATCGGATAACGGATATAATCGGAATACTGCTTTATAAGGCGTTTTAACTTATATTCGTCTAAAAACTCCGAATATTTATAATCGTCGGTATCCGCCTTTAAGGTAAGAACGATTTTAGTTCCCGTTCCGTCCTTTTCCGTCTCTTTTATATCGTAACCGTCCGCGCCGCTGCTCGTCCATTTATACGCCTTGTCCGAACCGTACGCTTTGGTGTAAACTTCTATTTTATCCGCAACCATAAACGCGGAATAAAACCCTACCCCGAACTGACCTATAAGTTCGTTCTCTTTGCCTTCGTTCTCTTTTTTAAAAGCGAGCGTGCCGCTTTCCGCTATCGTGCCGAGATTTTTTTCCAAATCTTTGTCGGTCATACCGATACCGTTGTCTTCTATCGTAAGCGTTTTTGCGTCTTTATCGGGCGTGAGCGTTATCTTGAAATTCTGATTTACGTCGGTGTCGGTCAGCGATATGAATTTCAATTTATCTATCGCGTCCGACGCGTTGGAAACTATTTCGCGCAGGAATATTTCCTTGTTCGTGTATATAGAGTTTATCATCAGGTCAAGCACTCTTTTGGATTCCGTCTTAAACTGTTTCATAAGTTAATTCTCCTTTTTAGCACTCAATTGCATTGATTGCTAATATTATATAAATTGTAAAGCGTTTTGTCAACGAAAATAACGGCAAAACGGATATTAAAATCTTAAAATAAAAAATAAAGTAAAAAGGGCTGCCGTGTTTTACGACGGCAACCCTTTTTTCAATCAGTCGATAGCAATGTTGCCCGTGCGGATTTCTTTCTCCTGCTTTTTGGGAACGCTTAAAACCAGCACTCCGTTATCGTATTTCGCCCTTACGTCGTCTTCGGTAACGTTATCCCCGACGTAGTACGAACGGGAGCAGGAAAAACTCCTTTCGCGCCTTAAATAATTCTTGCCGTTTTCTTCCTTTTCGTCGCGTTTCGCTTCGACAGTCAGATACCCGTCTTTAAGCGTAACGCTTATGTCCTTTTTGTCGAATCCCGGCATATCCACGGAAAGTTCGTATTCCTTGTCCGTCTCTTTAATGTCCGTTCTCATAGAACCGCGTTTTTCGGCGTAAGAAAACGGTTTAAAGAATTCTTCAAACGGGTCTTCCCAGAAGTTAAGTCCCCAGCCCTTGTTTTCGTCGTTTCTCTTTTCCATATAGTTTTTCATAATAATTCGTCTCCTTTTCTTTTTTATTTTTTTAGCAGTTTCAAGTTTTAAGTGTTAGCACTCTTAACTTTCAATTGCTAACTCATATTATAGTCGTCTTTATTTTTTTGTCAAGAGTTTTTTAAAGATTTTTAAAATTTTTTTCGGAAAATTTTTCGCGGCATTTGCAGCGTATCAAACCCCGCCCGTTTTCGGCGTTACAAAAACCGATCAATAATTTGTCTGTTCGAGTTATCACGTCGGCGTTAAATCCCGTTTGCCCTGCACGGAAATTACCGCAAAAGAAACGTGCGTGCGGCTATTTATATTTTCCCCCGTTGCGGATAAAATATACCTTATTATATACGGGCAGTTAAAATCAATAAATTAACAAAAAACCGTATAACGGAAAACCGCCCGCAACCTTGCAATAGCAAGGTTGCGGGCGGCGCAAAATCGTTATTCCGCAGTAGTTTGCACAATTATTCAATCTTATTTTTGCAAAAAAACTCCGCATTAAACCGTTTTGTTTCCGTCGGGACGGCTTTTTAGCGAACGCTTGTATACTATACCACTTATCTCTTTATATAAGTAGTATGCAGCAGTTCATGTTTTAAGTGTTTATCCATTTTTGAGAGCATCTCTTTGACGAGAACGTTCTCGTCGGACGCGCGCTTGACTTCCGCTTCGTCCGCTTTATAAAGCCCGTCGGCGCGGAGAATTCTGTCTTTCAGTTCGGCGCGCGGTTGTCCGCCGCCGTTGATACAACCGGTCGGGCAAGCCATGACTTCTATAAAGTCGTATTTAACTTCGCCCTTTTCGATTTTCTCTATAAGCGCGTCCGCGTTGGCAAGTCCGCTTACCACGGCTATCCTGACGTCTTTTCCCGCGATTTTGACGGTCGCTTCTTTAACGCCTTTTAAGCCCCTTACGCCCGTGTAGGCAATTTCTTTTAACGCTTTATCCGATTTGTCTTTGCTCACGAAGCGCAAAACCGCTTCTGTAACGCCGCCGGTAACGCCGAAAATCACGCCGCCGCCCGTAAATTCTTCAAACGGGTTGTCGGGCGGGCAGTTTTCCGCTTCCGCAAAGTTTATGCCCGCGGTCTTTATCATTGCGATAATTTCCTGCGTGGACAGCACGTAATCGACCGTTTTAGAACCGTCTTTCGCGGTGAACTCGTCGCGTTTCGCTTCGAATTTCTTTGCCGTGCAAGGCATAACCGCAACGTGAACGTGTTTTTTGTCGCCCTTGTATTCGTGCTTGATGACGGACGCGAACATCTGCATGGGCGAACGGCAGGTGGATATGTTGTTAAGAAGTTCGGGATGCTTGTGTTCCGCGTGTTTAATCCATGCGGGACAGCAGGACGTGAACATAGGCATAACGCCGCCGTTTGCGAGTCTGTCGGCAAACTCCGCGGCTTCTTCGAATATGGTTATATCCGCGCCGAGCGAAGTATCGTAAACCTTGTCGAACCCGAGTGCTTTGAGCGCGAACACGAGTTTACCCATAAGCGGTTCGCCTTCTTTAAGCCCGAATTCTTTGCCGAGCGCGACGCGTACCGCGGGCGCGACCTGAACGGACACTTCGGTATTCGGGTCGGAGAGCGCGTTCCAGACTTTTTCGGAGTCGTCTTTAACGGTAATCGCTCCGACGGGGCACACCGCGGCGCATTGACCGCAACCCACGCAGGGTGAATTTGCGATTTCGCCGTCGAACGCGGTTACGATTTTCATTTTTGAACTTCTGAAACCGTAATCGATTGCGCCGACGTTCTGAATTTCGTTGCACGTTCTCACGCACTTGCCGCAAAGAATACACTTTTTGGAATCACGCACGATAGAATAAGACGAAGTATCTTTCGAAGCGTCGTTATAGTCGTTGGGGAATCTCACATCCGAAAGATTATAGCGGAGCGCGAATTCCTGCAATTTACACTTGTTGTTTTTGGGACAGACGGTGCAATCTCTGCAATGGTTGGAAAGCAGCAGTTCGAGAACGGTTTTTCTGTATTTGCGCAGTTTGGGCGTGTTTGTTTTAATAACCATACCGTCTCTCGGCTGAGCGGAACAGGACGCGTCTATCGCGCCGCGTTCGTTTTCGAAAACGCACATTCTGCACGCGCCGTAAACGGAAAGTTCGGGGTCGTAGCAGAACGCGGGGATATCTATGCCGGCTTTTCTCGCTACTTCCAGAATATTGCGTTCGCCGTTTATTTCGACGGTTTTGCCGTCGATAGTCATGAATTTCTTATCCATTCCAACTCTCCTTTATCGCGCCGAACGGACACGCGTCGAGACACGTTCCGCATTTAATACATTTAGACTGATCGATGGCGAAAGTCTTTTTGATTTCGCCGGAAATCGCCAGAACGGGACAATGGCGCGCGCATTTGCTGCAACCTTTGCACAGTTCGGGGTCGATTTTGATGGTTTTAAGTTTCTGACAAGCGTTAGCGGGGCAATGTTTGTCGTAAATATGCGCCTTGTATTCGTCTTTGAAGTATTTTATCGTCGAAAGAACGGGACCTGCGGCGGTCTTACCGAGACCGCAGAGCGACATATCGGATATAAACTTGCCGAGTTCTTCAAGCATTTCGATATCGCCGTCTTCTCCCCTGCCTTCTACTATTCTGTTGAGGATTGCAAGCATACGCTTGGTACCTTCTCTGCACGGGACGCACTTGCCGCACGATTCGTGCTGGGTAAAGTTCATAAAGAACCGCGCCACTTCTACCATACATGTATGCTCGTCCATAACCACGAGTCCGCCCGAACCTATGATTGCGCCGACTTTTTTGAGCGAATCGAAGTCAAGCGGAAGGTCGAGATGTTCTTCCGTAAGACATCCGCCCGACGGACCGCCGATCTGAACGGCTTTGAACTTCTTGCCGTCGCGCATACCGCCGCCGATATCGAATATGACTTTGCGGAGCGTCGTGCCCATAGGCACTTCTATAAGTCCCGCGTTTTTAATGTTGCCCGTAAGCGCGAAAGTCTTTGTTCCCGACGAATTTTCCGTGCCGACGGCTTTGAATTTCGCCGCGCCTTCGTTGATGATGAGCGAGACGTTGGCGAACGTTTCAACGTTGTTTAGCACCGTGGGTTTATCGAACAGACCGTGTTCGACCGTACGCGGGGGTTTTGTTCTCGGCATTCCGCGTTTTCCTTCTATCGACGCGGTAAGAGCGGAACCTTCGCCGCAGACGAACGCGCCCGCGCCCTTGTTTATATGAAGGTGAAAGGACTTGCCCGAGCCTAAAATGTCGTCGCCCATAACGCCGAGTTCGGTCGCCTGTTTTATCGCAAGATTAAGTCTCGCGACCGCTTTCGGGTATTCCGCGCGGACGTAGATATACCCTTGCGACGCGCCGCACGCGATACCCGCGATAATCATACCTTCTATCATTCTGTGCGGGTCGTCTTCCATAACCGACCTGTCCATAAACGCGCCGGGGTCGCCTTCGTCGCCGTTGCAGACGACGAATTTTTCCGCACACTTCTGCGCCGCGACCTGACTCCACTTTTTACCCGCGGGGAATCCGCCGCCGCCTCTGCCGCGCAGTCCCGAATCGGTTATTTCTTTAACTATCTCGTCCGCAGTCATATCGAAAAGAGCCTTTTCGAGCGCGGTGTAACCGCCCAGCGCGACGTATTCTTCTATAGACGACGCGTCTATTTTGTCGCAATTAGACAAAACTATGCGCGTCTGCGATTTATAGAAAGGGACTTCCTTTTGTTCGCGGTAAATAACGCCGTTTTCCGAATACGCGAGTCTGTCCACGCATTTGCCGCCTATCACCGTCTTTTCGACTATTTCTTCGCAGTCTTCTTCTTTCACCTTAACGTAAAGCCAGCCCTGCGGTTCTATTCTGACAAGGGGTCCCGCTTCGCAGAAACCGTGGCAGCCGCTCTCTTTAAGTCTCACGCCGTCGGAGTGAGGTTCTTTTTGCAGTTCGAGCGAGAAATTCACTTTCTTTTCGCTCATTATTTCGCCGAACTTTTTATAGATTTTAAGCGCGCCCTTGGAAACGCAACCCGCGCCGGCGCAAACTATAATGCGCTGTTTTTCGGCGTTTATCGCCTTTAAGAGAGTTTCGCGCAAAGCCTGTAACTGTTCTCTCGATTTAAGCATTTTTTACCCCCTGTAACGAAATGACGAGCGCGATGGCTTTGTCGGGGTTCATAGTGGGATAAATCTCGTCGTTCACCATAACCGCGGGAGCGGAAGAACACGCGCCGAGACAGGAAACCGTTTCTACCGTGAACATTCCGTCGTCCGTCGTTTTTTTCTCGGCGGACAGTCCTAATTCTTTCCTTAACGCTTCTAAAATGGGAACGGAGTGGCGGACGTGGCACGCCGTACCGTCGCACACTTTAATGACGTATTTGCCTTTCTTTTCGAGCGAGAAATTTTCGTAGAACGTCGCCACGCCGTATATTTTCGCTTCGCTGATTCCGAGTTTTGCCGAAAGATAAGGGAATATCTCCGCAGGTAAATATCTGTAAACTTCCTGAGCGCGTTGAAGAACGGCGATAAGCGAACTTTCTTTCGCGCCGAATTCTTCTATCGCTGCGTCGAGTACAGAATAATCGATAGTATCTTGCATAATTTCTCCGTAAAGTTTTCGTTTATTGTTTATTAAGAAATTCGTCTATGGCTTTTGCCGCGGTCTTGCCCGCGCCCATAGCGAGAATAACCGTAGCCGCGCCCGTAACCGCGTCTCCGCCGGCGTATACGGCGGTAACCGAAGTTTTGCCGTTCTCGTCGGTAATTATACCGCCGTGATTGTTGACTTCGAGCCCGTCCGTCGTGGACTTTATGAGCGGGTTGGGCGAAGTGCCGAGCGCCATTATGACCACGTCCGCTTCTATGTCGAACTCGCTGTCGGGGATTACCACGGGGCGCGCCCTGCCCGACGCGTCCGGTTCGGAAAGTTGCATTTTAACGCAGGTAACCGAATTCACCCAGCGTTTGTCGTCGCCGTTTATTTTCACGGGGTTGGTTAAAAGAGTGAACGTTATGCCTTCTTCCATAGCGTGTTCCACTTCTTCTTTTCTCGCGGGCAGTTCGTTGAGCGTTCTTCTGTAAACGATATGTACGTCGGCACCCAGACGCTTTGCGCAGCGCGCCGCGTCCATAGCGACGTTGCCGCCGCCCACCACGACCACTTTTTTGCCGTGCTTTATGGGCGTGGAAGACTCGTCTTTATACGCCTTCATAAGGTTTATTCTCGTTAAGAATTCGTTTGCGGAATACACGCCGTTAAGGTTTTCGCCGGGGATATTCATAAACTTGGGAAGCCCCGCGCCCGAACCCACGAACACCGCCTTAAAGCCGTATTCACGGATAAGTTCGTTGATTGAAAGGACTTTGCCTATTACCATATCCGTTTCAACTTTGACGCCGAGTTTGCCGAGCGATTCTATTTCTTTCGCCACTATGGTTTTCGGAAGTCTGAATTCGGGTATTCCGTAAGAAAGAACGCCGCCCGCCAGATGCAACGCTTCGAAAACGGTTACTTCGTAACCCTTTTTCGCAAGGTCGCCCGCACATGTTAATCCTGCCGGACCGCTGCCTATTACGGCGACTTTTTTGCCGTTTGAAACGGGTTTTACGACGGGTTTGTCGCAATGCGCGTTGTGATAGTCCGCAACGAATCTTTCCAGCCTGCCTATGCCCACGGGTTCGCCTTTAATACCGCGTATGCAATGTTTTTCGCATTGAGTTTCCTGCGGGCAGACTCTGCCGCACACCGCGGGCAGCGACGACGTTTCCGCTATTATCTCGTACGCGCCTTCGTAATCTTTTTCCTTTACTTTCGCTATAAATTCGGGAATATTGACCATAACGGGGCAACCCGAAACGCAAGGTTTGTTTTTACAATGCAGACATCTTTCCGCTTCCGAAAGAGCGTCCGCCTCGGTGTAGCCCAGGGCGACTTCTTTGAAGTTTTTGTTTCTTTCTTCCGCGCTCTGAACGGGCATCGGATTCTTTTTTAAGGACATATTAGGCATATTATTTTATCTCCTTGCTGAAAAGATTGCAGGTTTCTTCGTATTTGTGTCTTTCCCACTCTTTGTAACTCGCGCCGCGCGACATCGCTTCGTCAAAGTCCACTTCGTGCCCGTCGAAATCGGGTCCGTCCACGCAGGCGAATTTGGTTTTTCCGCCCACGGTAAGGCGGCAACCGCCGCACATACCCGTTCCGTCAATCATTATGGGATTCATGCTTATAACCGTTTTTACTCCGTACTCTTTGGTGAGACGGCATACGAATTTCATCATTATTACGGGACCTATCGCTATTACTTCGTCGTAATTTTCGCCGCCGTCTATGAGTTTTTTAAGCGCGTCGGTAACCAGACCTTTCTCGCCCGCCGTTCCGTCGTCGGACATTAAAACGTATTTATCGCTTACGTTTTTAAACTCTTCTTCTAAAATCACGAGGTCTTTGTTGCGGAAACCCACGATCGAGTGCACGACCGCGCCCTGTTCGTGAAGTTTTTTCGCGACGGGATAAGCGATGGCGCAACCTACGCCGCCGCCGACCACCGCGACCTTTTTAAGCCCCGCCGTCTCCGTAGGATTGCCGAGCGGTCCGACGAAGTCCGCAACGCTGTCGCCTTCTTTCAGGGTGTTGAGCGTATACGTCGTCGCTCCGACTATCTGGAAAATAATTTTCACAGTGCCTTTTTCTCTGTCGAAATCCGCGACCGTAAGGGGTATTCTCTCCCCGTCCGACGTAGCGCGAACGATAACGAACTGCCCCGCCTGCGCTTTTCTGGCGACGAACGGAGCGTATATCTCCATTTCCGTTACGGTGGGATTAAGTGATTTGCGAGAAACGATTTTAAACATTTCAAATTCTCCCTTTGTAAGTTTTTCTATGGTTTTTACCGATAAAGTCGGTAACTATAATATTTTATCACAATAAAATTATATAATCAACCTTTTTAAGATTTTAAAACGCGCGATTTAATATTTTTTATGCATAATTTGCTGAAAAACGGAAGGATATCGCCGTTCTGCGGCAAAAAAAGCGCGGCGCCGCGCTTTTCCTTGCTTTATTGCTCTTATTATTCATTTCCGAATTATATTATTTCATTATTCCTTTCCGACGGGCGTTACGGTTTAACTTTTTGAATTTGCCGCCGGGTCGTAAAATCCGTATAGTCCCGCCCGCGTTTTCAATAAACGTTCCGTTTTTGCGTTTCCTTTACTATATGCGCGGCGTATAACCCCGCCACGTTCACGCCCGTAACGCTCTCCGTGCCTTTAAAAAACGCGTTTGAATTGACTTCGCATATAAACGGTTCTCCGTTATCTCCGTATAAAATGTCTACGCCGCAGTAATCGAGACCGAGAATTTCGGCGGCGCGCTCCGCCGCGCTTATAAATTCCGGCGGCGGCGTTATTTTGCGGCCGCTTCCGCCCTGCGCGAGATTAGACCTGAAATCGCACGCGTTCGTTCTCTCTATCGCGGCAACCGCTTTCCCGCCTATCACCGTAACGCGCACGTCGGTGCCTTTTTTTCTGCCGAGATACTTCTGATAAATATGCGGCTTTAACGCGAGTTCGTAAGAGATTTTTACGAGTTCTTCTTCGTTTTCGACAAGAAACACGCCCGTACCCATAGAACCGTAACCCTCCTTTACCACGACCGGAAACCCGAGACGGCGCTTCACCGCGGCGACAGTTTCTTCTATAAGTTCCGCGGTTACGAATTTTTCTCTGTAACAAAGGGGCGCGAACACCGTTTCGGGAAGATTAAGACCTTTATCCGAAAGCGCGACGACCGTTTCGCCCTTGTCGTCGCAAAGCCGAATCGCTTCCGCGCGGTTGAACAGCCTTACGCCGCTCGCGGAGAGAGTCGCCGCAAGATATTTATCCTTATCGAGAAACACCGCAAAATCGCAGTCCGTATCCGCGAGAACTTTCCCGTCTTTAACGACCGCGTTTTTAAATGCGTCCGACAAAATTTCGGTTTTTACGCCGAGTTTGCCGAGTTCTTCTTTTATGCGTTCCGCCTGATATTCCTGCCCCGAAAAACGGGACGGATTGACTATAATTATTCCTTTCATATCGTTCAATCAGAACAGTCCGACGATATTTCCGTCGTCGTCCACGTCTATGTTTTCCGCGGCGGGCACTTTCGGAAGCCCGGGCATAGTCATTATATCGCCCGTCAGCGCGACGATAAAACCCGCCCCGGCGGCGACCTTTACCGAACGCACGGTGATTTTAAATCCCGTCGGCGCGCCCGTTTTTTTGGCGTCGTCCGAAAAAGAATACTGCGTTTTCGCCACACACACGGGGAGATTTCCAAATCCCGATTCTTCGAGCGTCTTTATCTGTTTTTCCGCTTCCGACGTAAATTCCGCGCCGTCGCCGCCGTACACCTTTACGGCTATATCGCGTATTTTGTCCTTTACGGGCGCGTTCTCGTCGTAAGCGAAAGAAAAGGCGTTTTCCGTTTCGCACAGTTTAACGACTTCGCGCGCGAGCGCTTCTCCGCCCTTGCCGCCTTCCGCCCAGACGGTGGAGAGAACAACGTTCACGCCCGCGCTTTTGCATTTTTCGGTAACGAGCGCGATTTCCGCGTCCGTATCCGCGGGGAATCTGTTTATCGCGACCACAGCGGGCAATCCGAACACGTCTTTCACGTTATGCAGGTGTCTTAAAAGGTTAGGCAGCCCCTTTTCGAGCGCGGCGAGATTTTCTTCCGCAAGGTCAGCCTTTTCTACGCCGCCGTGCATTTTAAGCGCGCGCACCGTGGCGACTATCACCGCCGCGGACGGGCGCAGCCCTGACAGTCTGCACTTTATATCGAAGAACTTTTCCGCGCCCAGATCCGCGCCGAAACCCGCTTCGGTAACCGCGTAATCGGCAACCGAGAGCGCGGCGCGCGTCGCTATAACGGAATTGCAGCCGTGCGCTATGTTGGCGAACGGACCGCCGTGCACGAACGCGGGCGTTCCTTCGAGAGTCTGCACGAGATTAGGTTTAAGCGCGTCTTTTAAAAGCGCGGTCATCGCGCCCTGCGCTTTCAGATCGCCTGCTGTAACCGCCTTGCCGCCGTAAGTATATCCCACGACGATGCGCGCGAGTCTGCTTTTAAGGTCTGATACGGACGAAGAAAGGCAAAGCACCGCCATAACTTCGGACGCAACCGTTATATCGAACCCGTCTTCTCTCGGCATACCGCCCGTTTTGCCGCCCAGACCGCATACCGTTTTGCGGAGTTGACGGTCGTTCATATCTACGCACCTTTTCCATGTAACGCGGCGCGGGTCAATCCCCAGCGCGTTACCTTGGTATATGTGGTTGTCTATAAGCGCGGCGAGAAGATTGTTCGCCGCCCCTATCGCGTGGAAGTCGCCCGTAAAATGCAGGTTTATGTCTTCCATAGGCACAACCTGCGCGTAACCGCCGCCCGCCGCGCCGCCTTTTATCCCGAACACGGGGCCGAGCGACGGTTCTCTCAAAGCCACCGCGACCGATTTGCCTATTCTTTTAAGTCCGTCGGCAAGCCCTATCGTCGTCGTGGTTTTGCCTTCGCCCGCGGGGGTAGGCGTTATAGCCGTAACGAGAACGAGTTTCCCCTTTTTAACGTTCTTCCTCGACAAAAAGGAAAGGTCCACTTTCGCCTTATAATTGCCGTACGGTTCGAGATATTTCCCGTCTATACCCGCGTTTTCGGCTATTTCGGTTATCCGTCTTATTTTCGCGCTCCGCGCGATTTCTATATCCGTTTTGTATTCCATATTGACCCCTTTAAATGACCTTTATCTTAAAACCCGAAACCTTATTTACGGTTTACGGTTATCAAATCCGCCCTTCCGCACGATATAACGTAACGCGATATAACATAACTCACGGATAACGCCTGCGCGCGGCGCGCAAAATACGCCGTTTACTTTTTCCACGTTCTCGGCGCGAACAAAATGAGCATAGGATAAATTTCGAGCCTGCCCGCAAGCATAACGAACGATAGCACCGTTTTAGACAGGGCGGAATATCCCGAAAACGAGCAGGTAGGACCAACGAAGTTAAACCCGGGCCCCACGTTGCCTATACATGTAAGCGTTGCGGACAGGTGTGTGAACACGTCGCCGTCCGCAAAAGAATCGAAAGACAGAATAAGCGTAGAAACGACGGTTATGAAAACGTAGAGAATAAAGAACGAGAACACGCCCGAAACGAGAGTTTTAGACACGGGCTTGCCTTCGAATTTGACGGTAACCACTTCTCTGCGGTTGACCGTTCTTCTTATGTCCGCTATGCACGATTTTATAAGAATCACGAAACGCGAAATTTTAACGCCGCCGCCGGTAGAGCCGCCGCACGCGCCCGTGATTGTTAAAAGAAGCAATATGCTTTTAGACAACGCAGGCCACTTGTCGAAGTCCGCCGTGGTGAAGCCCGTCGTGGAACTTATCGACGAAACCTGAAAGACGGAAAGCCTTAACGCCGAGCCGAAAGAGCCGACGGAAGCGGTAATATTTATCGCAATCGCGAGCGAAGATACGACGAGCAGAACGACGTAAGTGATAAATTCTTCGCTTTTTAACGCTTTAAGCGCATTGCCCGTTATAATCAGAAAATAGAGATTGAAGTTTATGCTGAAAAGGAACATAAACACGGACAGCACGATTTCGACGTACGCGCTTTTATAATAGGCAATGCTGCCGTTATGCACGGCGAACCCGCCCGTTCCCGCGGTGGAGAACGCCGTTACGAGACTGTCGTAAAAACCGATTCCGCCGCAAAGCAGAAACAGAGTCAGCACGAGCGTTAAAATGACGTATATGCCGTATAAAATGCGCGCGGTGTGCTTTATCTTGCCCACCATTTTGCTTGCGGAGGGTCCGGGCGATTCCGCGCTGAATATGTACATGCCGCACGTTTCGCCTTCGGAAATGACCGTGAGAACGAAAACGAGCACGCCCATTCCGCCTATCCAGTGCGTGAACGAACGCCAGAAAAGCATACTTTCAGACAACGCTTCCACGTCGTTTAAAATGCTTGCGCCCGTGGTCGTGAACCCCGACACCGTTTCGAAAAGCGCGTCGATAAAAGCGGGAATTTCGCCGCTTATATAAAAGGGAAAACACCCCGCGACCGACAGAATAATCCAGCAAAGGGCGACTATAACGAACCCTTCTTTCGCGCCGACCGAAAAACTGCGGAGTTTTATAAACGACAGCGAAAGACCGACCGCCGCAAGCCCCGCCATAGGCAAAGCGAACGCTAATAGATTATCCGTTTCTCCGTAAGAGAGCGCGACGAAAAACGGCGCGAGCAGCAGCGCCGCGGCAATCAGCATTGTTTTGCCGAGTATTTTGAAAATAAGCCTGTAATTCATTTCACCGGATACCGTTTTTAAAGCGCGTTTTAATTTAAGCGATTATTATTTTAAGCGTTTATCCGCGTCTCTCGGACGCGTTTTATTTGAGTATGCTTTCGAGTTTGTCTATTCTCTTCGCGGCGGAAACGACTATCACTCTGTCGCCCGTAACAAGCGCGGTGTCGCCTTTAGGCACTATGAACTCGCCGTCTCTGACTATTCCGCCTATAAGCACGTCTTTTCTTATTTTGTAACTCAAAAGCGGTTTGCCGTTATACGGGAAAGACTCGGAAACGGTAAATTCGGACGCTTCCGCTTTTCCGTACAACTTATAGAGTTTGTTAATTCCTTCCGAATCGGAAAGATTGGCGCGGACGAAACGCAGAATATGGTTGGCAATGGAACGGCGCGGACTGACCACCGTGTCGAGCCCCAGCGTTTTTACCATTTCGGACACGGAAACTCGGTTGACTTTGGTAACCACCTTGCCCACGTTTTCGCGTTTTGCGTACAGCGATATAATCACGTTTTCTTCGTCCATACCCGTAAGAATAACGGCGGCGTCCGCTCCGCGTAAATCTTCTTCGTTCAATACGCTAAGGTCTGTGCCGTCGCCCGCAATCACGGTAACCGACGGCAGATTCTCGCTTAAAAACTCGCAGCGAGCCTTGTCCTTTTCGATGATTTTCACCGACGCGCCGCGTTCGGTCAGTATTCTCGCGAGATAAAACCCTATTTTACCGCCGCCTATTATCATCACCGTTTTCGCGCGCGGTTTAAAAATCTTCATTTTTTTGCAGAACGCCGCAATCTGCGCTTCGGGCGCGATAACGTAAGCCGCGTCGCCCGCCCTGATTACGAAATCGCCGCGCGGAATAAACACTTCTTCGCCGCGGCAAATCATTCCGAACAGCACGTTAAACTCGTAATCGGACGATATTTCTTTAAGGCTTCGCCCTTCGATGGGATTGCCCTTTCCGATAACGAATTCCGCCATAGCGGCTTTGCCATCCGCGAAACTCTCAACGCTGCGCGCGGACGGAAAATTAAGCACTTCCGCGATATCCGCGGCGGCGCGCCTGTCGGGATTGAATATAAGGTCTAATCCTAATTCTTCGCGCAGGTTTTCAAGGTCTGAAAAGTAGAGCGGTTCGCGCACTCTCGCCACGGTGCGTTTCGCGCCGAGTTTTTTCGCAAGCACGCAGCAGAGAATATTCACTTCGTCCTGCGAAGTGCAGGAAATCAGAAAATCCGCCGAAGCCACGCCCGCGTCTGTCATTACGCCGTGCGAAAGCCCTTCGCCCGATATACCTTTCGCGGGGTATTTGTTCACTATTTCGGTAACGCGCTTTTCGTCCCTGTCGATGACGACAACGTCGTGCCCTTCGGAAGCGAGACACTCTATGAGAGTCGCGCCGACTTTGCCTGCGCCTATAATTATTATCTTCATACGATTCTATGATAAACCTTTTTAAAAAAAAGTCAAGCGTTTGAGTTGCCGCCCGACTTTTCGTCTTTCGCACCGTTAAAATTACCGCCGTTTTTGCGGCAAAAACGCCCTTTTCTCTATCGGACGGCAAGCGAATCCGAAGGACGGTAACCGTTGATAAGCGTAAAGCGGATAACCGCCCGTAACCATCAGACAATCAATAATAGGTAATAACGCGCGTGAAAGTCGCCTTTTCTCCCGCTTTAAGCCGACGCACGCCGTACTTTTCCGAAAATTCGACAGCGGGCACGCCGACGGTATCGGGAAGGTTGAGCCACGGCTCCACGCACACGGTTCTGCCCGCGCCCGGTCGCCAGAACAACAGGTTATTAAACCCATTGAAATCGATTTTCGCCGTTTTCGAGCCGTCTCTGCGCCTTAAAATCACGCTGCGCGAATTGACGTTTTTAAATATAAACGTCTTATCGTCTACGAGCGGCGTTTCGCCGAAATCGAGAACCGTTCCCCCGCCCAGATTTTTACTTTCGCCCGTAAGAAAACCGTCGTCGTTATGCACGAGATTCACGAAATTTTCGCTCTTTTCGAATTCTACGACGTATTCTTCGAGTTCGCCGTCCGTCGCGAACGAATCGTGCGCGCCGCAAGAATAATACACGTCCCCGTCCGTCGGGTTTTCTATCTCGTATCTTATAAACAGCGAATTGCCGCTCACCGTATAAACCACGTCGAAAACAAAACCGTACGGATAATACTTTTCCGTTTCCGCACCCGAGCGCAATCTCAGACGGACAAAATCTTCTCCCCGTTCAACGGGATTAAATTTGCTTACGGGTGCGATTCCGTGCATTATCACGGGGTAAGCCTTGCCGCCGTCCACTATTTCGCATTTACCGCATACGGGGAAAAGAACGGGGGCGTGTCCGTCCCATTCGCCGTTTTCGTTCTGCCACAGTCTTTCCTTTCCGTCCTTTATCACGCTCACGGTCTCCGCCCCGAGCGCGGATACGGTAACCTTAACCGAGTCGCTCGCAATAACGTATTCCTCTTTTCCGTCGTCGCTTTCGGCGTTATCCGCGTTCAGAGCGGAAAACGCGCGGTTCTTCTTTAAGAGTTTTGAAAAATCGGGTTTTAATTCGCTTATAAGCGTCGCCGCGAAAATCACCGCGAAACCGAGTCCCATGGCGACGGTGAGTTTTTCCGCGCCCATTATTACCGAGAAAAGCGTGCCGAACACGCCTTCGAGACTCAAAATAACGGCGGACTGGCTTGCCGTGGTAAGCCGCTGTCCGACCAGTTGCGCAAACTGCGCGAAAAGCGTACAGGCGAGCGTTAAATACAGGATATTCAGAACCTGCGTTGTATCGAGCGCGAAACTCGCTATGCCGTAAACGGGTATTTCAATCGCCGCAGAACACACGGCGAACAGCACGCCTATGGTAAAGAGATCAACCGTTAAAAGTTGCATAGGGTCGTCTGCCTTTTTGGAAAAGCGGTCGGTAAAGATTACCTGAAACGCATAGAAAACCGCGCCCGCGAAGGTAAGCGCGTTGCCTAAAACCACGTTGGCGGAATCGCCCTGCGCGCCCGAAAACGCGACGAGCGCGATACCGACGACGCACATTACCGCCGCGACTATATTGTAACTTCTCGGTTTAACCTTATAGATAAGCCACATAAAAAACGGCGTCATAACGCAGTAGAGCGAAGTGATAAACGCGTTCTGCCCGGGCGTGGTGTATTTTAAGCCGTAAGTCTGCGTAAGGTACGCGAAAAAGACTGAAAGACCTATTATCGCGCCGCGTATAAACGTGCCTTTGCTGATTCTGACCGTTTTTTTGATACATATAAGCCCTATTAAAATAGCGGAAGATAAAAATCTTATTCCCAGAACGTACAGGGGCGGAAGTTTATCTATGGTATTTTTTAAGATGAGAAAGGAAGTTCCCCAGGTTATTGCCGCGCCGAACAGGAGCGCAACCCCGAGCGCGTTCATAAGTTTGCGTTTTTGCATAAGTAAAGTCCTTTATGTTAAGATTTATCCGTTTGCGTAAATTTTCAGAGTAACGTTGCCGAGTTTTGTACTTACCAGCGAACTCGATTCGCTGAAAGTATAAGTTATCTCTAACGTGCAGTTATCTTCAGGCACGAGATAGCAGCCGTCTTTATACGCGAGCGTTTCGCTCCCGCATTTTACGGTAAAATAGCCGTCCGCTTTCATTTCGTGAGCAATCCTCATAACGCCTTTTTTAACGCCCGTAACGGTCGCCGTATAAGACGAACTGCTCCCGACCTGTATTAAATCTTTATCCGCCGTCAATTCGTATTTGGTGATTTTTGAGAGATATTCGTTTGCAACGCTTCTCGCCGTTTCGTCTGTAAGGTCGTTTATAGCCGCGCTCGCTACTCCGTAAACGGAACGCGAATGTTCGCTCTCGTTATACTCGGCGTAATCGTATTTCGCCACGCCGTTCGACACTCTTTTAAGATAAGCGCGTGCGGAAAAATGTCTGTCCGTGTTTTCGGGACTTATGTCGGTAATAACGCAGTTGAACCCGTAATATCCGTCTTTTTCGGCGGTGTCCGTATTATTCCACTTTTCCGCGGCGATAAACAGCGGCTTAACGCTTTCAGTCTCGAACGCTTCCGCGGTAAAATCGGATACGCCCCTCAATAAATCGGTGGGAATTATCATAATACCCGTTTCCACGTTTTCCGCGCCCAGCGCTTGCACGTAACCGTCGTAAACGGCTTTGTCCGCGCGTCCGCAAAACCTTAACCCCGACTCCGCGGAGTTATACCTTATACTCGCGCCTATTTCAGTTTCCACGACCGTTTTTTCTATCGCGACTAAACTTACGTCGTCTATATAAACCTTTTCTACCGAAGCCGTTTCGGCGGCAATGGTAAGCATCACGATGTCCGTCTCGCCCGATACGTTTATATCGAAACGCGCGCTTAAAACCTTTTCCGTTCCGTCCGACACTGCTTTTTCCGAAACTTCGGTCTCCGTGCCGTTCAGCGAAACGGTAAACGTCGCGCCGCCGCCCCAGGTTTTAAACGAAAGTCGGTAACCGCCTTTATTGACGGTTATTTTGCTTGAATTCTTTATATTACCGCTCGCGCCCGATAAAAACACCGCGCCGGACGACACGTCGTAATCCATTTCTTCCGAAAGAGTCCACGAGTCAACGTTAGTAAATAATGAACTTGAAGAATAGGTTGAAAAATCCCCGTTTTTGACGAGATTAACGCCGTAAACGGTTTCCGCATAAGCGGCGGTTTTTCTCTGCAAAAACGGCAGGAACAATAGACTTGAAAACGCTGAAATTACTTCTATAATAACCGCCGCCCGAACGGGCAAAGAAAATCTTTTATTCATTCCACGTTACCCCGAAACTGTCTTTCGCAAGGTTGTCGCAGTCCATAAGCGACGCTTCGACCGAACCGAGTCCCGCCATTGTGCAGGAAAGCGGAGACATAATCATCTGCGGCGCGCAATATTGTTTATTCATTTGCTTTTTCCTTAGTAATTTATCGCAATATATATTACCACTTATTTACCTCTCTGTCAACCGCCGCCGTCCCGAGCGACCGAATTTTTAGTTGAATTTATGCGCGTTTTGTGCTAAAATAGCGTTATGGACGAAAAAACAATCAAACCCGTAGCGTATATTTACACCGATTTTAAAGAAAAATTCGGCATACCGCGCCAGAGCGGCAGATGCCCGTCCGCGCGCGGCACGGTCGTACTTGAAAAGGATTTTTCGTGCTTTGATTTTCTCCGCGGAATAGAAGAATTTACTCATTTATGGCTTATTTTCGGATTTTCCGCCTGCGAACGCGACGGTGTTTTTGCAACCGTGCGCCCGCCGAGACTGGGCGGCAATAAGCGCGTGGGGGTTTTTGCGAGCCGCGCGCCTTACC
The DNA here is from genome assembly GCA_945917475.1 of uncultured Clostridia bacterium. Lineage (GTDB taxonomy): Bacteria > Bacillota > Clostridia > Christensenellales > Borkfalkiaceae > UBA1259. The sequence continues at coordinate 35,204 of CAMEHL010000004.1, forward strand.
GCCCTAACGGTTTAGGTCTTTCGTGCGTTAAACTCGAAAGCGTTACCGAGCGGAACGGCAAACCCGCGCTTTCGGTATCGGGCGTAGACCTTTTGGACGGCACGCCCGTCTACGATATAAAACCGTATATTCCGTCGTCGGATATGCGAACGGACGCGCGCGGCGGCTATTCCGAACCGTTTACCGACTATAAACTTAAAGTCGTTTTCCCCGAAAAACTGCGCGAAAAACTGTCCGATACGGAATACGGAACGCTGTGCGAATGTCTTGCGGACGACCCGCGCCCGTCTTATCAGCGGGACGGCAGAATTTACGCGATGAAGTTTTCACGCTACGAAGTTTCGTTTGCGGCAGAAAGCGGCGTTCTCACCGTATTAAGCGTAGAAATTGCGGAATAAACGCGCGCGCATTTACTTACTTTTTAAGTTGTTTTTGAGATAATTGCTATATCGATAACGAAGAAGATAAATAACCGATGCCGAATAATTATGAAAATGCGATAGATTATAATTTATCGAAAAAAAAACGAGCGAAGATTTTCAAAAATCTTCGCTCGTTTTTAATCTCTATGGGAAATGCGCTTTTCGTTCGGTGTTTTTATATTCCGCGCAGAACTCTTACGGATAATTTTAAACTCAGCGTTTTTATTCTTCCACAGCGGAATCCGTGTTCGTCGCCGCGTTCACCGCGTCCGCAATTTTCTTGTCGCGGGCGAGCATTCCGTATTTATCCACGTCGAGTTTGTTGCGTTCGCCGTGAGTAAGGCAACCCGCGCCGCCCACGCAACCGCCAAGGCAAGCCATGCCTTCAATAAAGTTAGCGTCCGACAGGTTTTTGCTCTTTTTAAGCAACGCGATTCTGCATTCGTCTATACCGTTGCAGGAAACGGGCTTTAATTCGAAGTCGGTTATCCCCTGCTCGGCAAGCCCTTCTTTAACCGCGTCGGCAAGTCCGCCGCAACGCGCGAAAATTCTGCCGTAATAAGAAGCGTTGTTGAGTTCGCTTTCCGAAAGGGCGGTTATATCCACGTCTTTACTGTCGAAAAGCGCCTGCAATTCTTCGAACGTAAGGACGGAATCGACGAACTGCGCGACGGTCGGCTTTTTGATTTCCGCTTTTTTGGCTGTGCAAGGACCTATAAACACGACTTTCGCCGTCGGGTCTTTGCCCTTAACGTATTTCGCCGTCATCGCCATGGGCGAAACGGTGCCCGATATGCTGTCTTTAAGGTCGGGGTGATTTTTCTCGACGAAACTCACAAACGCGGGACAGCACGAACTGACTAAAAATTTCTTTTCGGACAGTTCTTTCGATTCGCGTTCGGCGACCATATCCGCGCCGAGCGCGGCTTCTATAACCGCATAAAACCCGAGATTTTTAAGACCCGTAACGACCTGCCCCAATTTTGCGTAAGTAAATTGGCTGGATACGGACGGCGCAACTACCGCGTAAACCTTGTATTCGGTATTATTTTTGCTCTTCTTGATAAGGTCTATAACGTCTAAAATATACGACTTATCCGTAATCGCGCCGAACGGGCATTGATACACGCACGCACCGCAGGCTATGCACTTGTTGTTGTCTATTTTGGCGGCGAGATTTTCGTCCATAGAAATGGCTTTTACTTTGCACGCGTTCTGACACGGTCTCTTGCGCCCGACGATGGCGGTGTACGGGCATACTTTAGAACACGCGCCGCACTCTTTGCATTTGGATTTGTCTATATGCGCAACGTGGTCGGAATCGAACGTAATCGCGCCGAAACGACACACGTCTTCGCATCTGTGCGCAAGGCAACCGCGGCACGCGTTGGTAACTTCGTAACCGCCTACGGGACATTCGTCGCAGGCGATTGTGATTACTTCAATCACGTTGGGGTTGGTTTTATCGCCGCCCATAGCGACTTTTACGCGTTCGCCTAAAATGGCACGCTCCTTATAAACGCAGCAACGCATGGTGGGGGTGTTCCCGGGCACGAGTTTCATCGGAATATCAAGAAGATTCTCGTACAGTTTGTCCTGCCAGGCGAGAGCCGCCACTTCGCGCAGAACCTTGTATTTAAGATGTTGAACTTTCGTATCGAATTTTCTCATAAAGCCGTCCTTTCCCTTCCTCAGATAACCGTCGGAAAGGGTTAAAAGCGACCGCCCGCGCATGTAAAGCGCGGGCGGCGGAATTTATAATAACGTGATTAAAAACTGTGACACCAGCACTATGGAGACGAGAGCCACGGGATAAGTCGCCGCATAAGCGGAAGCGACGTCGTCCGTACCCGCAACGGAAATAAGCGTTCCGAGCGCGGGGGTGCTCGTCATACCGCCCGTAATAGAACCGAGCGTATTTAAAAGGTTTATTTTAAGAACGTATTTGGCAAGGAAGAACCCGACCACCATAGGAAGCAGCGTCATAACCGCGCCGCCGACGAAACCGTAAAGAATAATCATTCCGCCGTATTCGCTGATCTTGGTAATGAGTTGCGCTCCGCCGGACACGCCCGAACCCGTTAAAAAGAGCATAAGACCGAACTCGCGGAAAACCTTGGCGGTATTTTCGGGAATTTCGAGCGAGAGTTTGCCGATATGTCCGAAGTGCCCGAAAATAAGGCAAACGATAAGCACGCCGCCCGTCGTCCCGAGAGTAAAGCACGTGCCGCCGTAGCCCTTGCCCGTGAGCGGAATTTTAACCGCGCCGAGAATCAGCACGAAGACTACCGCAAGCCCGGACGGCAACAATCCGAACGGGT
>CAMEHL010000005.1 GCA_945917475.1 uncultured Clostridia bacterium
CTATTCCATAAGATGCATAAGCCCGTGAATAACGAGATAGTCGCGTTCTTCTTCTTCGCTGTGTCCGAGTTCTTCCGCCTGCGCGCGGATTTTATCGTCGCAAAGCACTATCGAACCTATAAAAATATATCTCCCGTCGAGTTCGGTATTGCATTTTTCGCGGCGGAGAATTTCGCCCTTTATGCCGTCTAAACTCGGAAAGGACAGCACGTCCGTAACCGAATTAACGCCGCGCGCGGTTCTATTTAAATCCGTCATATCCGCGCCCGTTTCGAAAACGAGTTCGGCTTTAAGGTTTTCTCTCTGTCCGAGCACGGTATACACCGCTTTCGCCAGATTTTTAAGTTTGACTTTTCTCTGTAAGCATTCTATTTTAAGTTTTCCCATATTAACGCTGACCTGCCCGTATTATTCCTGTTCTTCGCTCTGTAAATCCGCTTCTTCTTTTTTGACGTCTATGCCTTCTAAACTCACGGTGGGGTATTCTATACGCTTATGATACACGCCCGTAAGTCTGTTCACGACGGTGTTGATTATTATGTTGATTTCCTTTATGGTAAGTTCGCACTCGTCGAACTGACCGAGTTGCATTCTGTCGCTGACGATTTTTTTGACCGCTTCGTTCACCTTTTCGCGCGAACGGTCTTTAAGAGAACGCGCCGCGGCTTCGCACCCGTCCGCAATCATTATAATCGCGGAAATCTTGGACTGCGGTTTAGGTCCGGGGTAACAATATTGCAAAATAGGCACTTCGCCGTCGGTGAACTTTTTGGCTTTGGCGTAAAAGTACCAGATGGGCAGCGTTCCGTGATGCTCTAAACACACTCTCGCTATTTCTTCGGGCAGTCGCGCTTTCTTTGCGAGCGAATACCCGTCCTGCGTGTGCGACTTGATGATGTTTGCCGAAAGTTCAGGCGTAAGGTCGTCGTGCGGGTTTTCGCCGTCCGCCTGGTTTTCTTTGAAAAATTCGGGGCGGCGCAACTTGCCTATGTCGTGATAATAGGCGCACGTCCTCGCAAGAAGCGCGTCTTCGCCTATCGCCGTGGCGCACGCTTCCGCGATATTTGAAACGACTATCGCGTGGTTGAACGTTCCCGGCGCCTGTTCGATAAGTTTTCTTATATACTTGGCTTTATGGTCAGTAAGTTCCGCATATTTAAAGCAGGTTACCTTTTTGAAAACCGATTCGAAGAAAGGCAGGAGAATCAAAAAACTCGCGATTGATAAAGGTCCGGAGAAAAACCCCGAAAGAAGAGTAATAAGCCTGTCCCCTTCGCTGCCGAATTCTATCATAGGCAGGGCTATACAGATAAGCACGGGCAGAGACACGGGAAAGGACAGCGCGAGAAGTTTCCCGCGGGAATAGACGTCCGCAAGCACGTAAACGGCGATTATTCCCGACGCCGCGCCCATTACCAGAAAGAACACGACGGAATAGCCGTTCATACCCGTCGTAGAACCCGAAAACGCGTCGAACAGAAAGGTCAGTATGCAGAACACGAAGTTCATAAACACCGCCGTACGGCTGTTGACGAGAAAGAGCGTGGTTACCGCGACGAACGCGAGCGGGCGCACGTAAGGGTTGATATAATTGCCGCATACGTAACAGATAATAAGTCCCGCTTCCATAATGAGAAAGAGCATTTCGCTGTTAGCGGGCGAACGGAGAAAGTCCCTGCTTTCAAACAGAAAGAACAACGCCATAACACCGATAAGCAGAACCAGCACCACGAGAAAACTGAAAAAACTGCTGAGCGACGAAAAATATTCGGCAAAAGGTTGTCCGCCGCGGCGACCGTTGAAAAAAACCGCGGCGATAAACAAGCCCGCAAGCACGAACAGATTGACGACGTATACCGCCGTAACGCCTATTACGTCTTTTTTGCCCCAGGGCAGTAATTTTTTTGAGCCTTTGTTATCCATTTTTTATTCCTTCGGATTTCCGGAATACAAAATCCTTTTGTAGTAAAGCGTAACTTTATAGACGAACTTGCCGTCTTTTTCCGTCTTTTCGACGACGCCGTCTACGGGTTTTTCGCCGAGCGCGTTCTCCGCGAAGATGAGCGCGGCGTCTTCTTCGCCGTCGTTATCGGAAACGTATTCGTAGATAAACCGCGTTCTTATAACCGCGTAAGCGAGAACGGTCGTTTCGGTGCGCGTTTCTTTAATTTCGGCGTAAGGTTCTACCAGAACGTCGCCGCGTTTAACTTCGTCCCCCGCGTTTTTAACCGCCGTGCCGCGATAAACCCTGAGTTCTTCTATAATGCCGTCGGAGTCGGAGACGAGCGGCGTTTTTTCGGGCGAGATAACGCCTTCGCCGTTCTCTTTTAAGGCGATATCTATCACGAGCCTGTTGCCGACCTTTCTGCACTCGGCGAAAGTCAGGCGCGGATTGTCCGCGAGAATTTCGCCCGACAGCCTTTTCAGGTTCACGTCGGAAAAGCGCGAAAAACGCGTTACCCCGCGCGCCGCGAGATAATCTTTAACTTCTCTTTCGCAAACCGCGCCCGTTCCCGTATAGGTGAACCCGAAAATAAAATCGTTTGAAAGCGCGGCGATAAAAACGAACGCCGCCGTGCCGAGCGCGAGTCCGAGATTGCGGATAAGTTTAAGAAAAACGAGCGTTTTCCCGTATTCTTTCACTTTTTTTATATCAGTATACCATAAATCGTTGCAAATTGCAAAAAATTTTTTATCGTCGCAGAATTTTATGCCGAGTCTTACCGTTTTTAAGCCCGTTTTTTTTACGCGGTAAACGCCCACGCCCTTTTTTTGAAGGCTGTTGATAAGCCCGTCGGTATTCATTCCCGTGATTTCGTAAAGAGTATAAAGCCCGAAATCTTTTTTCAAGTTCTTTCCAACGTCTTTATCCTTCCGCACACGGCAACGTCTCCCGCACAAAATTTTTTTATAAAAAGGCTTTCGCCCGTAATTTTAAGCCCGCCTTTTTTAAGGACGAGTTCGATTTTATCGGGCGAATAACTCTTTACCGACGACACGTTTTCAAAATACGCCGCGCCGTCGCCCATAAGCACCGCGCGGAACGAACGTTCCGCGTTCAGTTCCGAAAGTCCTAAACTCTCGGCTATATTGTCTATAAAACCCATATATAAATTTTATGCGGCAAAATAGCGTAAAATGAAAGCCGCGGCGGGTTTTCCGCCGCGGCTTTATAAGGTTTTGCCTTTATTCTTTCGCTTTACCGCTTATGTCTGCGCTTATTTCTGATAATAATTGATAAGGCAGCCTTTTAAGATTATCTCTTTTTCCGCGTCCGTCAGCGCGTCTATACGGAGTTTTACCGTGCGCTCGGTTTTACCCTTAACTTTCGCGACGAACTCGGTCTCGCCGTCTTTCAGTTTCTGCGCGACGTTCTCAACGTAAATAAGGTCGCCTGTTTCGAAGTCGTTTTTATCTGCCGTAAAAGGTATCATACCCCAGTTGATAAGGTTGCTTCTGTAACGCTTGGTTGCGTATTCGACCGCAATATTCGCCGCACCGCCCAGCACGCGCTGGCAGGACGCCGCCTGTTCTCTCGCAGAGCCGTCGCCCGGTTTTACCGAACATACAACGCTGCCGTACGTGGTCGTTTTTTCGTCGTAACCGCAATTTTCGGGGAATACTTCTTCTTTGACCGCCTTTGCCCTTTGAACGTATCCGGGGTCTTTTCTCGATAAAGCGAATTCCGCAAGACGGAGCGGATTGCTTCTGTAAGACGAAGTTTCACCCGACGGAATAAGTTCGTCCGTCGTGGTTACCGCGTCGTGCAGAGAACTCACCACGCGCAGCAACAGGTTTTCTTTAAGCGGCTGCATTTTCGGCCAGTCGGCAATGTTCGGTCCGTAGACGAGCGAAGTTGCGGCGTCCGCCTTGCCCACGCCGTTATATACGCGCGACTTGTAAATTCTGTCGTCGAATCTGTATTTCTTTATCTTGTCTTTATACTCTATTTCCGTTGCGGGGGTAATCGCGCCGCCGTTTCTCGCCGTCGCCGCGATGCTTCTCGCGTCCATAAGGCATACCGCCGCGAGTTGCCCTTCTTTGGGTTTGCTGCCTTCTCTGTTTTCGAAGTTGCGCGTAGTGTGTCTTATGGAAAGTCCGTTGTTCTGCGGCACGTCGCCCGCGCCGAAACAAGGACCGCAGAACGCGGTTTTAACCACCGCGCCGTTATCCATAAGCCTGCCTATATACCCGTTGTCCACCAAACCTTTATACACGGGTTGGCTGGACGGGTAAACGTTAAGCGTGAAGTCGCCGTTTCCTATCGCCGAGTCGCCGAGAATCTCGGACGCTTCCGCGATATTCTCGTAAGTTCCGCCCGCGCACCCGGCAATCGCGCCTTGCGTGGCGTAAACCTTTCCGTCCTTAATCTTGTCGATAAGGCAGAATTTGCCCTTGCCTTCGGGCAGAAGTTTCGCGCCCGCTTCTTCGCATTCGCGCAGCAGTTCGTACGGGCGGGACAAAAAGTCCTTTATGGTGTACGCGTTGGACGGGTGGAAAGGCAACGCAATCATAGGTTCTATTTCTGACAGATTTATAACCACCGCTCTGTCGTAATACGCGCCGTCCTGCGCTTTGAGTTCTTTATACGCGTTCTCCCTGCCGTGAACGCGGTAATACTCTTTTATTTTTTCGTCCGTTTCCCAGACGGACGACAGACAGGTCGTTTCGGTTGTCATAACGTCTATGCCTATTCTCTCGTCGGCGGTAAGCGTTTTAACGCCGCTGCCTATAAATTCGAGAACGCGGTTTTTTACGAACCCGCACTTAAACGTCGCTTTGATGAGCGCGAGCGCAACGTCCTGCGGACCGACGCCCTTTTTAAGTCTGCCTTTAAGATACACCGCTACGATTTCGGGCATATCCACGTCGTAAGTCTTATCGAGCAGTTGTTTGACGAGTTCGGGCCCGCCTTCGCCTATCGCCATAGTGCCGAGCGCGCCGTAACGGGTATGCGAGTCCGAACCCAGAATCATACCGCCGCCGAATGCGCGCATTTCGCGCATATACTGGTGTATGACGGCGATATGCGGCGGAACGAACGCGCCTCCGTACTTTTTCGCGGCGGACAAACCGAAAACGTGATCGTCTTCGTTGATTGTGCCGCCCACGGCGCACAGCGAGTTGTGACAGTTGGTAAGCGTGTACGGTATGGGGAATTTTTCAAGCCCCGACGCCTTTGCCGTCTGTATAATCCCGACGTAAGTTATATCGTGAGAAGTAATCTCGTCGAATTTTATTTTCAGTTTTCCGTCTTCGCCCGAAACGTTATGCGCGGACAGAATTCTGTAAGCGACGGTTTTTTTCGCGGCGGCGTTATCGGGTTTTGCCGCTCTCACGAGTCTGCCGCCCGAATAATACACGCCGTATTTTTTAAGTTTTATCATAAAAGTCTCCGTAGTAAAGAATTTTCATAAAGTCCGCAAGCGCGGCAAAGCGTGGCGTAACCTTTATAAACACGCTGATATTTTAACAAAAAAACGCGCAAAAATCAAGCGTATGCGGGCAGGCGGGCAATATTTCCGTTATTCTTGCATTTTCCGCGCGTATGGTGTATAATAAAAATATGAAAAACGACTTAAACACAAAAAAATTCAGATTCAGGTATTCCGTCTGGGTAATAATCCTTTTGTCGCTCGTCTGCGCTTTTTCCGCGGGCGGCATCGTCTGGAACGTTTTAAGCATAATAAAAGCGTTCGGAAACGACTCCCCCGCGGCGACGTATTTCGTTGCCGCCGCGCTCAACCTTTCGCTCGTCGCGCTCGCCGTATGGAATCTCGCGGCAGGCTATTACTCGGTAAGCGGCAAAGGCGTATTTCTTCGCACGGGTCCTTTTAAGTACCGCACCGATATAAACGACGTATATAAACTCGTTCTGTACGAAAAGGCGAATAAACTTTTTCTGTTCACGCTGAGCGGAAAAGCGACAGCCGTCGTCGTCGCGCCGCAAAAGTACGACGAATTCGTCGCGGCGATAAGAGAGTATAACCGCGCCGTCATATACGAAGTCGCCGGGAACGGCGAGCCGTACGGAGACGGCGGAGCGGTTTAAGCGGCGAGTTAAGCGGCGGAACTCGACGGGAACGCGGAATTTTGCGTTCCGCACGGGTTTTTACGGGTTTTATTCCGCCCGATTAACAAAAATTTTTTTATTTGCGTAAAATATGTTGACAATATTTACAAACGGGATTAAAATTAAAAACGAAAATAAGATAAATATCCGGTAGGTAAGGCTACCATAGGGATACGGATTGCTACCGCGAAGTAGTGGAGACACTATAAGAAGGTCAAGAGATTTCGTCGAAACCAAGGCGTAATTTAACGCAGTTACACCGCCCTACGGAGTTAAAGCCAGCATGGTCGTTTCTTCGCGCGCCGCGCGGGGATTTGCTTTTACGTCTGCCCGCCGAATACGCGGGCTTTTTTACGCCCGAAAGGAGATACCGTGTTTACAGAACCGAAAGAATCGTTCGACGAACTCTACGACTGTTTTAAATCGAGAAAATTCGCGGATTTGAGAATACGGCTCCTTGATATGGAGCCGGTCGACATAGCCGACTTTATGGAAGAACGTCTCGACGAGACCGATCAACTGCTTTTTTTCAGGCTTCTGCCCAAAGAACTCGCTTCCGACGTATTCGTGGAAATCGATTCAGACACGCAGGAAGAACTAATAAAAAAGTTCACGGATAAAGAACTTAAAGCGGTTATCGACGATATGTTTTTAGACGACACCGTGGACATAATAGACGAAATGCCCGCCAACGTCGTCAAAAGAATACTCAAAAACTCCGATCCCGAAAACCGCAAGCAAATCAACGAACTGTTAGAATATCCCGACGACTCCGCCGGGTCTCTCATGACCACCGAATACGTTTCTCTGTCGGAGAATATGACGGTTGAGCAGGCTTTCGACAAAATAAGGAAAACGGGGCTTAACAAAGAGACGGTTTACACCTGTTACGTTACCGACGGAAAAAAACACCTTATCGGCGTAATCACGGTGAAAACGCTGCTGCTCTCGGACGTAAAAGACGTTATCTCCGACATAATGGACACCAACGTTATCGCCGTAGAAACGCTCGAAGACAAAGAACAGGTCGCGATGAAATTCTCCGATTACGACTTTCTCGCGCTCCCCGTCGTCGATAAAGAAGGCTGTATCGTCGGTATCGTTACCGTCGACGACGCCGTAGACGTCTTAAAAGAAGAAGCCACCGAAGATATTCAGAAAATGGCGGCTATCGTTCCGAACGAAAAACCGTATTTAAAACAGTCGGTCTGGAGAATATGGAGTATCCGCATACCTTGGCTTTTAGTGCTTATGATTTCCGCCACGTTTACGGGCATTATCATAAACTCTTACGAGGGCAGGCTTAACCTTATAAGCCCCCTGCTGTTCGCCTGTATCCCTATGCTTATGGACACGGGCGGCAATGCGGGAAGCCAGGCTTCCGTTACCGTTATCCGCTCTCTCGCGCTCGACGAATTGCAGACGAAAGACGTCTTTAAGGTGTTATGGAAAGAAATAAGGGTTTCCGTCCTGCTCGCGGCAACGCTTGCCGCAGTATGCTTTGCGAAACTTTTACTTCTCGACAATCTCGTGTTCGGCTACGACTATAAACCTATGATATGTCTCGTCGTCTCGCTGTCGCTGTTCGCTACGGTCGTAATCGCCAAACTCGTAGGCTGCTTTTTGCCGATTATCGCAAAGAAGATAAAACTCGACCCGGCGGTGGTCGCAAGTCCTTTCATAACGACGATAGTAGACGCGCTCTCTTTAATCGTCTATTGCAACGTGGCAATCGCCCTTTTAACCTGATACGAGCGGTTATCCGTCATTTCTTTCAGACAATTACGGAATAATATATATTCAACCAAGTCCGACTTTTACCGTCGGACTTTTTTTATTTAATACGCTTGATAAATATCTCAAAAAGTGCTACACTGTATCTGCCAAACAAAACTTAATAGATTTTAAAAATGAGTAGACGAAGGAATATTTTATTCCTTTTAACCCATACTCCCAATATCTCTATTTGTTAAAATGCAAATTTCGTATATTGGGAGAGTTTACTCACTCTATATAAGTTTTGTTTGGCGACAACCGAAATTTGCGTTTTAGTGCGTTAACTTCGGTTGGCGCACTTTTTTGTTTTAAAGGTGCGACTTTATTATACGAAAGGAGCGCCGAAATGGGCAAAAACGCAAATTTAAGCAATGCCAAAAACGCAAAGAACGACGAGTTTTACACGCAACTCGCCGACATTGAGAACGAATTAAGGCACTATAAAGCGGACTTTTACGGAAAAACCGTTCTCTGCAACTGCGACGACCCGTTTGAAAGCAATTTCTTTAAGTATTTCGCTATGAACTTTAATCATCTGCGATTAAATAAACTTATCTGCACGAGTTACGACGATTCGCCCGTCGCATATACACAGTTATCCCTGCTCGACGATATCCCCGACAGAGTTATCCCTAACAGCGTAAGAAAAGCGTATAAAATAGAAATCACCGAAGTTGACGACTACAACAAAGACGGCGCGGTTGATTTGGCGGACGTTGAGTTTTTGCTTAAAAACGATAAAAACACTTTAAAACTGTTAAACGGCGACGGCGACTTCCGCTCGTCCGAATGTATAGAACTTTTAATGCAAGCGGATATCGTGGTAACCAATCCCCCGTTTTCGCTTTTCAGAGAATACGTCGCGCAACTGATAGAATACGACAAAAAGTTTATTATAATAGGCAATATGAACGCCATAACTTACAAAGAAATTTTTCCGTTAATTAAAGACGGAAAATTATGGACGGGGTTTTCATTTAATAAGACGGTAGAATTTATTATGTCTGACAGTTATGAGTTAAAAGGAAAAGCGTATATCGACAAGCAAGGAAGAAAACACGGATTTGTTCCCGCTATAAACTGGTATACGAACGTAGATATAATTAAACGACACGAAGACTTGCCGCTATATAAAAGTTTCTCTCCGCAGGAATACCCTAAATACGATAATTACGACGCAATCGAAGTAAGCAAAGTTGCCGATATACCTTACGATTACGAAGGTTTTATGGGCGTTCCTATTACTTTTCTCGACAAGTACAACCCGGAACAGTTTGAAATAATAGGGCTGCTTCAATCGAGCGACGAAAAACTCGCGGGCGTTCCTATTTTGAGAATATATAACGATTTTAAAGAAATGCGGCAGGATATGACTTTTACGGGCTGTTCGGGCGTAAAGGCAAACGGTAATCCCGTACTTCCGGGAAAATCCCAAAGGGGTAATTTTTTATATAATCCGGACACAAACGAATATGTACATTCCGCTTACGCGAGAATACTGATAAGGAGAAGAAAATAATGAAAATCGAACTTCACGAAATTAAAATAGGAGAAGTGGTAGACGGTTACGTCGACAGTCAGGAAAACGGCGTGGTCGGGTACGGCGGCAAACTCAACATACGCCCCGCGTTTCAGCGCGAGTTCATTTATAAAGACGTTCAGCGTAACGCCGTTATCGAGACGGTGCTTAAAGGTTTTCCGCTCAACGTTATGTATTGGGTTAAAGACGACAACGGCAATTACGAACTTTTAGACGGGCAACAGCGCACTGTCAGCATTTGTCAGTACGTTACGGGTGATTTTTCGCTCGATGACCGTTATTTCCACAGCCTTACGAATACGGAACGGAGCAGCATTCTCGACTATCCCCTTATGATTTACATCTGCTCGGGAAACGATAAAGAAAAACTCGAGTGGTTCAAAACGATAAACATTGCCGGGGTGCGGCTTAAAAATCAGGAACTCCGTAACGCCGTTTACACAGGCGCATGGCTCTCGGACGCCAAACGCTACTTCTCCAAAATAGGATGCGTTGCGTATCTGCTCGCCAACAAATACCTTATCGGCGAAGTGAACAGGCAAGATTATCTCGAAACCGCCCTGTCCTGGATTGCCGCAAAAGAAAATACGGTTATAGAAAAATATATGTCCGTTCATCAGCACGATTCGCACGCAACGCCGCTCTGGCAATATTTTCAGTCGGTTATCGCCTGGGTGAAGACCATATTCCCCGTTTATCGCAAAGAAATGAAAGGTTTGCCCTGGGGCATTCTGTATAACGATTACGGCGGCAACGTGTATGACCCGCAGATTATGGAAGAGAAAATCGCAAGTTTAATGCAGGACGACGACGTAACCAGACGTTCCGGAATCTACGAATATTTATTGTCGGGGAACGAAAAACATCTCAATATCCGCGCTTTTTCGGACAACGAAAAGCGGCAGGCATACGAGCGGCAAGGCGGAATATGTCCCCTTTGCGTCAATGAACACCGCGAAAAAACGCATTACGAAATAGAAGAAATGGAAGCCGACCACGTAACCCCCTGGTGCGAAGGCGGAAAAACAAACGCGGACAACTGTCAGATGCTTTGCAAAGAGCACAACAGAAGAAAATCGGACAAATGACGACTCTATCCACCGTCCGCCCATAAAACCGTATAAAAATCTTATTAGAAAAATGTTTATTTTTTCACGATTCGATAGATTTAAACCATTACACGATTTCGTGTAATGAGCATAATTATATATAAATTAAGCATTATACAATCATACAAATTCTCTCATTATAAAGCCACTCACAAATTACACAATTTCTTTTAATAAAAATTGTATAAATAACGATTAACCCTGCACCTATAATACACATATCTACTGAAATATACATTTTATGTATAATAACCCGTTACACGAAATCGTGTAACGGGTTATTATTACGCATATAAGTTATTCCGCAGCCTGTTTTTCCGCTTTTTCCGTTCCGTCGGAACCGCAAGCCGTAAGGGCACATATAGGACCCGCCAGCATTGCAGATAAAGCAATCGCTACAATTTTTTTCCTAATAAAATTCTTCTTTTTCTTTTAACCGTTAAGCCTTTTTCTCTTTTTCCAGAAGTTCGACGATTTTCTTTAACAGGTCGGTTTCGGTGGGATTCGCTTCGCGTTCTTTTCTGGCTTTTTCATCCGCTTCCGCTTTTTCTTTTTCTGCCTGTTCGGCGGCGAGTTTATCCTTTTCGGCGACGTATTCTTTCACTTTATCGGCGTCGAAAAGGCTGATTTTACGTCTTTTTAACTCTTTTTTATCTTCTTTGGTCAATTTTTTATAGTCTTTAGTAAGTTTTTCGCCGCTTTCCTGAACTTTGTTTATCGCCTTGACGATAGTAAACAACACGAGCGCGACGAGTAAAAAGTTGATAATCGCGCTGATGAACGCGCCCCAGTCAATATAGATTGCGTTTGCGATATCGGACGCGTCGCCCACGAGAAAGGTATAAACGCCTTCTATTCCGCCCTTAGAGCCCGACACGAGAAAGATAATCCAGTTGATGAGCGGTTGAAGAATATACTTGGTAAGACCGTTGACGATTGCGGTGAATGCTCCGCCGACGATAACGCCGACCGCCATATCGAGAACGTTGCCGCGCGTAATGAATTTTTTAAATTCTCCGAAAAATTTTTTCATTTGTTTCTCCTTTGCTTTATAAAATTTACTCTCTTTTTAAATGCGGAATTATCGCCGCGTTTTACGCGTTTTAAGGTTATTGAGTTTTTTCACGAGCGCGGCGCACTCTCTCGGCGCGGCGCAGGCGAGCGCGTTTATAAGTTCTCTTTCCCGTATACGGGCTTGCGATTGCGTAAAATCTTCTTTCATAACGACCCCTTATTTCCCGATAATCGCCGTAATCACGGTAAAGATTGCCATAACGCCGAGATACAGCGAAAACCATTTAAAGTTTGCTTTTCTTATTAATTTGAGCATAAAAGTGATTGCTATGTATCCGGTAACCGCGGCGGTTATCACGCCAAACAGGAGCGGAAGAACGTCGACGTTTCCTATCGTGCCTGCCTTGACGCATTTAACGCTTTCGAGCAGCGCCGCCGCCAGAATAACGGGCACGCTCATCAAAAACGTAAAATTAGCGTTCGAGTCTCCTTTCACTTTTGCGAGAATACCGAAAGAAGAAGTGGTGCCGCTTCTCGAAACGCCCGGGAACACGCCCACCGCCTGACCGCAACCCATAATAAACGCGGTTTTAAGGTTCACGTCGTTGACGAGCGCGGTTTTTTTAGCGCGCCGTTCGGCAAACAGCAGTTCCGCCGCCGTGAACGCGAACGCGATGGCGAGCAGCCATATATGTTCTGAAAAGAGCGCGTCAAGATCCACCGCGACGGCGAGAATTATGCCGATTACGCCCGCGGGAACGGTCGCGACGACGAGATACAAAAGTTTGTTGAACGGTTTTTTAAACAGCGATATGATTTCTCTCCATAAGACGACGATTACGGGCAGAAGCGTGCCTAAATGCAGCATTACGCTGTAAAACACGACGTTGTTTTCTATGCCGAGCCAGTGCTGCAACAGAATAAGGTGTCCGCTGGACGACACGGGCAGAAATTCCGCCAGTCCCTGTACCGCCCCGAGTATTATAGCCTGCCATACGTTCATAATTACTTTCTCCTTTTAACTGCTTTTAACGGCGACGCATTAGCGCGGTTGCACCGCAGTGCGTTCGCATACGGCGTTTGCCGTTTTGTTTTTTTATTGCCGCGTTTTAATCGCGCGTTACGCGTTTTTGACTTATATCTTTAATTTTACGTTTTATCCGCCTTAACGCCCGCTTTATTATCTTTCACGTTATTTATTTTATTAGTGATAAGTCTTATAAATTCCCGCACGGCGAAAGTCAGATTCTCGTCTTTGGGAAGCGCGAGCCCTATCGCGCGCGACGGAAGCGCGGGGTCGGTCTTTATCTCTTTGAGTTCGCCCGCCGCCAACTCTCTCGCGACGAATTCCCGCGGGATACACGCTATGCCTATGCCGTTTTTGGCGAGTTCCGCCATAAGTTCTAAACTTTTAAGTTCTATTTCGGGATGTAAATGCACGCCCTGGCTCCCCGCGAACGATACAATCGCCTGTTGAGTTGCCGCAGACGTTTCAAGCATTAAAAGCGGGTAATCCTGCAACCGTTTAAGATCTATCACGCCGCTCGTCAACTCATCGAAGTTATCGTTCGCCACGAACGCGTCGTGCAGTTGCATTACCGAACTTAAAAGGTTTATGTCGCTGTCGTCTATCGGGAGATTGACGAAGCCCACGTCGCCTTTCTTGTTTTTCAGCGAGTCTATCGTTTCCGCCGAAGTGCCGTTCATCAGCACGAGATTTACGTCGGGATACTTTTCGTGGTACTCTTTTATGAACGGAATAAGAAAATGCGTGCTTACCGTGTCGGACGCGCATATTCTCACAACGCCCGTAGCGGTGTCTTTCAGTTCCGCGTATTTGGACTCCGCTTCGTCGAACAGTTTAAGCGCCTTTTCCACTATGGGAAAAATCTGTTTTCCGCCCGTTTCGGACAGTTCCACGCCCTTGTGCGTGCGGTAAAAAAGCGTTCCGCCGAGTTGACTTTCGAGTTGCTTTATCGCCTGCGAAACGGCGGGTTGAGAAATGAAAAGTTCTTCCGCCGCTTTGGTCAGACTGCCGCACTTGGCGACGGCGTAAAACACTCTGTACAATTCGAGATTTACCATAAAATTCTCCTGCAGCGACTGTGCCGCTATCCACAAAACCCCGCGTAATTATGGAACGAGCCGACCGTTCCGCTGCTATTTTTATTCCGTTCAGTAACCCCGTCTTACCGACGCGGCTATTACGAACAATACGAAGAAAAAAACTGCGGAAAGAGCAAAAAGCGCGCGGGCGCAGATTGTTGCGGCTTTACTCTCCGTCTTTACCGCGTTTATAACGGACGCTATGACCGAACAGACTATAATCGCGAACGACAGGTACATAAGAAAGGACAGATTTTCAGTCCCGAGATTATCCGCAATGCTGTAATAATAGTCGGTTCTCGACGTTAAAAACTCGCCCGTTATTTCGGAATAACCCGGCAAAACAGCGATATCGTGAAAACATTTTATGAAAAACGCGGGAACAAAAAACAGGTTAATCGCGATTTCGCCGACGGATATCCAAAACGCGCTCTTTTTTAAATAAGATTTACCGTTAGAAACCATTATCATATCCCCCTGCCCCTTACTCTTTAAGGGGTGGTTTGGTTGAAAAGTTTTATTCTGCGTTTCCCGAGTTTCTCCGCCCGATTAAAAAGTCGTTGCCTTCGTTCGCCGAGTTTTTCTTTTTATGCTTTTTTTCGTAAGGGGAAGGGACTGTTTTCCGAGTCCGTCCCTTTCCCCTTACTATCCCTTTCCCTGAAAACTCCTCATATCCCCCTGCCCCCTTATTCTTTAAGGGGTGGTTGCGGACAGGCGTGAACGACTGTTCATAACTGTTCGCGCAAGTTCTTTTGACAAAGTATTGCGTGATGATAACGTCGTTATTTCCCTACGCAGAACTTGCTGAATATATTATCTATTATATCTTCCGTTGCGGTCTTGCCCGTTATCTCGCCTAAACTTTCCCAGGCGGATTTTACGTCTATGGAAAGAACGTCGAGCGGCTGAACGCCCACGGCGGACAGCGCGGAAATCAGACTCTCGCGGGCGCGTTTAAGCGCGGACAAGTGTCGTTCTTCGCACAGATAGTCGGCGGAAGTATCGACTTTGCCCACGGCTTTTTCAAAAATAATCTCTTTTAACTTTTCTATATTTTCGCCTGTCGCGGCGGAAACGTAAATATCCGCTCTCGAATCGGCGTAATCGTGCGCGTCGCACTTATTCACGGCAAAAACACAGTTTTCGCCGCTCACCGAAGAATAAATTTTTTCGTCTTCGCCGTCCATTGCGCCGCCATCCGCAACGAAAAGAATAACGTCGCTCTCTCTCGCGATTTTTTCGGACAGTTTAACGCCTAAATTTTCCACTTCGTCGTCCGTTTCGCGTATGCCGGCGGTGTCGTAAAAATTAAACCGCACGCCGTTATAGTCTATCGAACCTTCAACCACGTCTCGCGTAGTGCCGGCAATGCCCGAAACGATAGCCTTGTCGTAATTTAAAAGGGCGTTTAACACAGAACTCTTGCCCGTGTTGGGTTTGCCGACGATGCCGACCTTGACGCCGCTTTTTAAAACTCTCCCCGTCTTAAAAGACGAGATAAGCGCGTCCGTACGGGCAAGCACGTCTTCTAAATCGCCCGTAACGGCGGTTTCGGACGTTTTCTCTAAATCTTCTTCGGGGAAGTCCATATCCGCGTCTATCTGCGAAAGCGCGTCTAAAAGCGCGTCCTGCATTTCGCCCACTTTACGGGTAAGTTTTTCGCGGTACAGGGCGTAACCGGCGCGTACGCCGCTTTCCGTTTCGCTGTTTATCATATCGATAAGCCCTTCCGCGGAAGCGAGCGAAAGTTTGCCGTTCATAAACGCGCGCCTCGTGAACTCGCCGCGCTCGGCGAGCCTTGCGCCCGAACGGAGTATTTTTTCAAGCACGCCCCTGACGATAGCCGTGCCGCCGTGGGTGTGAAATTCCACAACGTCTTCGCCCGTGAAGGATTTGGGCGCTTTAAAATACACGCACATTCCGTAATCGGAAAACCCGTCCGCGTTAATCTCCCCGACGTACATTTTATTCGGCTCGAAATCGCCGACGGGCGTTTTACCTGCGGGCGTAAACAGTTTTTCGGCGACCGACAAAGGCGAATCGCCGCTTATACGTATAACCGCAACACCCGCCGCCCCGAGAGCGGTGGATATTGCGGCGATATTGTCGTTATTCATCTTTATCGTCTTCGTCTTTTCCGTTCGGGCGGTCGGACGAGAAATCGGAGAACGGGTCCCCCGGGTCTTTCTCTCCGCGCCCGGCAAATTCTTCAAAGGGGTATTCGGGCGGTTTTTCCGTGTTCGGCGGAGTCCGCCCGTAATAATCGCCGTAATAGCGCGACCTTAAATAGTCGGCGTAGTTCATTGCAGGTTTGTTTCTCACCGCGAAAACGAATACGGGGAAAAGCCCCATAAACGACAGCACGGCAGCCAGAACGTAATGCTGCGGCCAGAATTTTCTGAAAAGGCTTATATACACGAAAACCGTAAGCACCATAGTAACGAGCGAAATCACGTTATTGACGTAATAAATAACGTCCGTGGCGACTTTAACCGCGTTATAGTCGGAATACGGATTTAAAAAGTCGTCTCCGACGGATATTCTTAAAAGTCCGCTTTCTTCCACAAACGTAACCGTGCCGCCCTGAGAGATATAGCCGATTACGGGGATATAGTTCAAAGAATAGTATACCGCGTTCAGAACCCCTTCCAAGGCGAACACTATAAGCGCGGCGAGCGCGATACTCTTAAACGACAGCCCGAAAAAGCGACAGTCGGCAATAAGCATACAGGCGACGTATATCCAGGCGCACGGAATCCAAGCCAGAAACGCGTGTTTTACGCCGTTCTTTTTCGCGAGAACGAAAAGTCCTATCGACCTTAAAAGGTAAAACGCGAGCGAAACCGCCAAAGAACAGCATATAATTGCGATAAGTCCGCCGAAAGACAACATATTCGCGTAAGTAATGCCGTCTACGGCGACTCTTATCCCGTCTTTAATATTGATTGCTATTTCAAGCATCTATAATAACCCCCTTCGGGCTTAATAAGCCCGGGCGAAAATGACTTTGTGTTTTGCGGGTTTGCCGCAGATTGCGCAGCGTTCGGGAACGCCTTCTTCGTCCACCATAACCCTTGCGGTGGCCTGCGTGTAATCTTTAACTTTATCTTCGCACTCGCGGCAGCCGCACCAGCCCGCTTTTACGAAGTTTTTGTTCTCTACGCCCGCGAGTATGCCGTCTAAACTGTCCGCTTCTACGATACGCTCGTCGCGCCGTTTTTCGGACGCCTTTAACATATCTTTCTGAACGGTTTCCAGAAGGTCTTTGACGTAAGCGGCGAGTTCACCGATTTTCACGGTGAATTTTTCGAGCGTGTCGCGTCTCATAACGACCGCGACGCCGTTTTCGATATCTCTCGGTCCGACTTCTACGCGGACGGGCACGCCTTTCATTTCCCAGTCGTTGAATTTTCTGCCGGGGCTCATATCCCTGACGTCCGTTTTAACCCTAATATCCGCCGCGGCGAGAGATTTTTCTATTTCAAAAGCCTTTTCCGTAACGCCCGCTTTGTGCGCCGCCACGGGAACGATTATCGCCTGAACGGGCGCGACGCGGGGCGGCAGAACGAGACCGCGTTTATCGCCGTGCGCCATTATTATCGCGCCGATAAGGCGGGTGGACGTCCCCCAGGAAGTGGTGTAACCGTATTTTAACGTCGCGTCTTTATCGAGATATTTTATATCGAACGCTTTCGCGAAGTTCTGACCGAGATAGTGCGAAGTCCCCGCTTGCAGACTCTTTCCGTCGAGCATCATCGCTTCCATACCGAAAGTGGCGACTGCGCCGGCGAATTTTTCCTTTTCGGTTTTTCTGCCGCAGATAACGGGAATAGCGAGCGTTTCTTCCGCGAAGTCTTTATAGACTTTAAGCATTCTCATCGTTTCTTCCATGGCTTCTTCTTCGGTGGAGTGAACGGTATGACCTTCCTGCCACAAAAACTCGCTGGTACGCAAAAACGGGCGCGTGGTTTTTTCCCAACGCATAACGTTGCACCATTGATTCATGATAACGGGCAGGTCGCGATAAGACTGTATCCATTTAGAATACATAGTGCCGATAATCGTTTCGCTGGTAGGTCTTATGGCAAGCGGTTCTTCGAGTTTCGCGCCGCCCGCATGCGTAACCACCGCTACTTCGGGCGCAAAGCCCTCTACGTGTTCCTGTTCCTTTGTGAAAAAACTCATAGGGATAAGCAGCGGGAAGTAGGCGTTGACCGACCCCGCTTCTTTAAAACGCCTGTCCATATCTTTCTGTATGTTTTCCCAGATGGCGTAACCGTAAGGGCGGATAACCATAGTCCCTTTCACGGGACCGTAATCCACGAGTTCGGTTTTTAACACCACGTCGGTATACCATTGAGCGAAATTCTCGTCGATATCCGCTATTTCTTTAACAAATTGCTTGTTGTCGTCCATATAAATCTCCGCGCCGAATATTATTATTATCGTCATTAAACGATTATTTAAAAACGAATTAGTATAATTATCGCACGATGTTTAAGGTTATGTCAAGTTTTTTGTTACATTTTACTTTAAAAGACTTGAAAAAGACTTGAAAATAACCTATAATATAAATAAACACACGCGCGGCATTCCCGCGGGGAAAACGCGCAATTCAGGAGGAAACTATGACAGACGTTAAACAACTGACGGTGAACGCGATAAGAATGCTTTCCGCAGACGCCATCGAAAAAGCAAAATCCGGTCATCCCGGTATGCCGCTCGGCGCGGCGCCCATCGGATACGCCGCGTTCACGAATATGACTTTCAATCCGAAAGACACGGCGTTCGACAACCGCGACAGATTCGTTCTTTCCGCGGGGCACGCGTCTATGCTCGATTATTCGCTTTACTACCTTTTCGGGTTCGGGCTTAAAAAAGAAGATCTTATGAACTTCCGTCAACTCGGCTCGCGCACGGCGGGACACCCCGAATACGGCGTATGCCCCGGCGTGGAAACTTCTACCGGTCCGCTCGGACAAGGTATCGCAAACGCCGTCGGTATGGCGATTGCCGAAAACTATCTCGCCGCGAAATTCAATAAAGACGGTTTCCCGATAGTTGATCATTATACTTACGCTATCTGCGGCGACGGCTGTATGCAGGAAGGTATAGAAAACGAAGCCGCTTCGCTCGCGGGCGCGCTTAAACTCGGCAAACTTATCGTTTTATACGACGACAACGACATAACCATAGAAGGCAGCACGGACATCACCTTCACCGAAGACGTGGGCAAACGCCACGAAGCGCTCGGCTGGCAGGTTATAAAAGTTAAAGACGCAAACGACATCGGCGCGCTTAACCGCGCTATAAAGAAAGCGAAAGCGGAAACGGAAAAACCGTCTTTAATCATAATCAAGTCGGAAATCGGTTACGGTTCTCCCCTGCAAGGCAAAGCGAGTTCGCACGGCGCGCCGCTCGGCGAAGAAAACGTAGCCGCGCTCCGCAAAACGCTCGGCTGGGATTTGCCACCTTTCGAAGTGCCGGAAGAAGTGTTTAAACATTGCAGAAAGTTCGGCAACCGCGGCAAGAAAGCGGAAAGAGAGTGGAAACGCTTATTTAAAGATTACGAAGAAAAGTATCCCGAACTCGCCGCCGAATACAAGGCGTGGAAAAAGAACGACTTTGCCGCCGCGCTTAAAAACGCGGACGAGTTGTGGGAGTTTGAAAAGGACGACGCGTCCCGCGGGTACGGCAACACCGTGCTTAACAAACTCGCAAAATACGTTCCTAATCTTATCGGCGGTTCAGCCGACCTTGCGCCTGCAAACAAATCCAACATCAAGGCGCGCGGCAGTTATTCCGCAACCGAAAGAACGGGTTCTAATATGCACTTCGGCATACGAGAACACGCTATGGCGGCGATTTGCAACGGCATTTATCTGCACGGCGGACTTATGCCCTACTGCGCGACTTTCGCCGTGTTCTCCGACTATATGAAGAACGCTATGCGTATGTCCGCCATTATGGAAATCCCCGTTACTTATATCTTAACGCACGACTCAATCGGCGTAGGCGAAGACGGACCTACCCATCAGCCCGTGGAACATCTCGCGGGGCTTCGCGCAATGCCGAATATGAGAGTTTACCGTCCCGCGGACGGCAGAGAAACCGCCGCGGCGTGGATTTCGGCGGTTACGGGCAAAAACCCGTCCTGCCTGTTCCTTTCGAGACAGACTCTGCCTATGATTGACGGCACGGGTAAAGACGCGTTCAAGGGCGGCTATATTATCGCCGACAGCAAAAAGAAAACCCCCGACCTTATATTTATAGCGACGGGTTCGGAAGTGGGTCTCGCCCTGTCCGCAAAAGCGGAACTCGAAAAAGACGGCGTGGACGCGAGAGTCGTGTCTATGCCCTGTATGGAAGACTTCGAGGCGCAGAGCGAAAAATACAAACAGAGCGTACTCCCCGACGAAGTGAGAGCGAGAGTCGCCGTTGAAGCGGGTTCGCCCATGTGCTGGTACAAATACGTGGGACTCGACGGAAAAGTCGTCGGTATGGAAACGTTCGGCGCGTCCGCTCCCGCAAAACAGTTGTTTACCAAATTCGGATTTACCGTAGAAAACGTAGTCGCCGCGGCGAAAGACGTTCTGGCAAAATAATCGCATATCGCGTATAATCTTTAAGCGGCTAATCCGTAGCGTAATACGGTAAGCGGCGCGGCGATAAATACTTATCGCCGCGCCGCGTGTTTTTTCTCGGGATAAAATTTCCGCCCGCAACTCCTTTAAAAAGGAGTTGCGGGCGGTCTTTTTTCGGTTTACGCTTTACCGTATTTAAGTTTTCGGTTCAGGGGTTTCGGTTTTAATTTTTCCGACGTTACCCCGTATCCGTTTTCCCTTTTTTCGCATATCCGCACATGGCCGCACGGATTGCCTTCGCCGCGCTGTTTATTCCGTCCGCTCCGGATCCACGCCGCACGGCTCGGCTTTATCGCACGCCGCCGTTTCCGCACACGCTTCAAAGCGTTCGCGCGGGTGGGTTGCTCCGTTTTCCGCATCGATTTCGGAAAGCGCGGCTTCCGTTACGGAAACGGGGTCGGCTTCTTTATCGGCGGCATTTTTGCGTTTCTTTTCCTCGCCGCTCTCCGTCTTTTTGACGAGAAGAAGTTTTTTGTTTTTCTTTAACCCGATATATCCGATAACCACCGCGACGAATGCGCCAACCGAGTCGGTTATTATATCTTTCATAGTATCCGCAAGCGCGGCATGCCCCGTCAGCACCGTTCCGTCGGCAGTCATAAACTTCTGCATATTAAGCCCTAAAAGTCCGTCGAAAGTAAATTCGTAAATTTCCCACAATGCGCCCACCGTTACCGCGAAACAGAACGCGAACAGGCACAGAAAGAACGGCGAAAGATTTAAAACGGTGTTCTCGTCTCTGTTTATAATGCTTATTACCATAAACCCGAAAAATCCGAGCATAAGACTGCTCGTTCCGTGCAGAAAACTGTCCCACCATTTGAATTTATAATAAAAACTTCTCACTTCGCCGAGAAAAATCGCACAGTACAAAAAGAAAATATAAAATATATACAAAAACGGCGGCACTTCGAACTTGAATTTCTTGCCTAAAATGGTCGGAACGTTAATCACCACCGCGCCCAACAGGCACTGAATTATCATAAGAATATAATCCGCGTCAGAGTGATAACCCGCGTCGTTTTGGGGCAAGTCGCCGAAAATTATTTTGAATATAAGATAAATAACGGGCAGAATAAAACTCGCGAGCGCGATTGAATACGCCGCTATCTCGATTTTTTCGTGTTTCGTTCTGCGTCTCTTTTCGTGTTTTTTCTTTTCTTCCATTATTACTCCGTAAATACCGTAATCCGTTCCGCCGCGTGCGGTATCATAACGTCTGCGCCGCCGTACGGGGATATTGCGGGGATATAGATATTATTATAAGTATAAAAATAAAAAAGTATAATCCTTTTAGCGGATTACGGCGTTTTTCTCTTTTCTTCGTATCGTTAAACAGCGCAAAACGGAAAGGTTCTGCGCTGTTTTTTTAAGTATAATATATTATTTGCTTTTCTTAGGCGCACTCTTTTTCGCGGTCTTTTTCACCGCGGTTGCCGCCGCTTCCGCCGCGGCGGGTTTTTTAACCGCCGTTTTCTTGGGCGCGGATTTTACGGCTTTTTTGCCGCCCGCCGCCTTATTATATTTCGTATACGCTTTATCGCAGGGGTTTTCCTGCGTTTTGTCGCATTTAACGCAATAATCGAACGAACCGCAGGCGTCTTTGCCCTCTTCTTCGCTCTTTATCCATTTGATTTTGTCGAGTTCAATCTGTTTTTTCGTAAGCGACATAACGGAAATCTTCTTTTTTCGGTTTCATCGGTTTTTTTATAATATAACAGAAAAAACCCGTTTTGTCAATAAATTCGCGCCCGTTGCGCTCCGAAAGTTACCGTCTCTGGTCGCCCGCACGGCGGCGCGCCGCTTATAACGATTACGAAAGGGCTTGTTCGGCGGTTTTAAGGTTCATTTCGTTAAGGCACTTCAATTCGTAGAATTTCCCTTTTTTCTTCATAAGTTCTTCGTAAGTACCCGTTTCCACGGCGACGCCGTTTTCCATAACGACAATCCTGTCCGCGTCGCGAATAGTGGAAAGTCTGTGCGCCACGATGAAAGTGGTTCTGCCCTTTATGCACGACGCAATCGCTTTCTGAACGTGATATTCGGATATATTGTCCAGCGCGGAAGTCGCTTCGTCGAGTATGAGAATTTCGGGGTTGCGGATAAGCGCGCGGGCAATGGTGATTCTCTGTTTCTGACCGCCCGAGAGTTTGTCTCCGTTTTCGCCGATACGCGTGTCAATACCCTGAGGCAGTTTATCGATAAACTCTTTTAAGTTAGCCATTTCTACCGCTTTATCGAGTTGTTCCTGCGTATACGAGCCGAGTCCGTAAGTGATGTTATCCTTTACCGAACCCGAAAAGAGTATACTGTTCTGCGGCACGACTGATATATGGTGGCGATATTCCGAAAGATTGAGCTCGGTCAGCGGCTTTCCGTCTATTTTCACGACGCCTTCGGTAGGCGTTAAAAAGCCGATTATAAGATTCATAATCGTAGACTTGCCCGAACCGGACGCGCCGACTACCGCTATGCACTCGCCGCTTTTCACGTTAAGACTGAAATCCTTTATAACCAAATCTTCCGAACCGGGATATTTATACGAAACGTGGTCGAATTCCACGTCGCCGCGGATATCGGGAATTTCTTTTTTGCCTATGTTTATCTCCACGTCTTTGGCGTTCATTATCTCGGAAATAGAAGAAAGCGCTTCCGTTCCCGCGGAGAGTTGCGGGAATATGCTTATAAGTGCGGAAATCGAGCCGCTTATAGACGAGAAAAGCGACTGATAAAGCACGACTTCGCCGACAGAGATTTTACCTATCAGCGCAAGCGAAGCGCAGAACACGAGACACACCGCCGAAAGCAGAGTGTTGGTAACCCAGGAACACGCGCCGAATTTGCCGAACGCTTTATCCATTTCAAGCCCCGAACCCGCAAGTCTCGCTATCGACTTTTCCACGGACGAAATTTCCGTGCTTTCGAGACCGTGCGCCTTGGTAACGGGCATCATAGTCAGCATATTCGTGAGTTTCACCGAGACGGTTTCGTTCTTTTCCCTGAAATCGCGGTTGACTTTTTTCATCTTGCTGCGGAACAGCCACGTCAGCCCTACGTTGACGGGAATAACGAGCAGGAAAAAGAGTGATATAAGCCCGTTGTTGTAGACGGAAATGGATATGGAAACCACCGTGTTTATAAGGCTTTGAATAAGCGAAAACGCCACCAACCTGAAAAAGTTGTCCGCTTCTACCGTGTCTTTTAAGAATTTCGCCTGAATTTTACCCGATTCTATATCTTTATGATAAGTGATTGAAAGGCTTTGCAGTTTACGCACGACAGAACTTTTCAGTCCCGCGCTTATTCGCCGCAGCATTTTGCTGTTGATTTTCCAGCACAGCATAGTAGTGGGAATATTCTGCAATATAAGCACTGCCAAAACGAGCGCGTTTATAATTATGCTGCGCCACGCTTCCGCGGAAACGCCCGTGCCTTTCGCAATCGCGTCGGTCGTAACGTTTATTATGTTAGAAGTGATTATAGGCATTGCCCAGGCGGGCGACGCCTGCAAAAGATAAACTATCGCCGCAAGCAAAAGCGTCCAGGCGTTCATTTTAAGAATTTTTCTTAAAATATGCGGGTTTTTCTTGCCGCGCCTGTTAGTTTCTTCTTTGAACAGAAACTCGTAATCGGGGATTTTGTTGATTTCTGCTATTTCTACTTTACGTCGGTGTTTTTCCGCGTCCATAAAACTTTCTCCTTAAAAAGGAAAGGCTTTAACCCTGCGGATTAAAGCCTCGTTTATGCAAACAGTTTAGCACAGTCAAACGTTTAAGTCAACGGTTTTACTTAAAAATTTTTTTTATTTTTACGCGCGGATTTTTTCGCGGATTTTTACGCGGAATTTTACGCCGCGCCGCCCGCCGCCGCGATGCCGAGCAGTTTTCTGACCTGTTCCGCAGTCGCTTCGTCTATTTCGCCTTCCGATTTAAGCATTTCGAGTTCCGTCTCTATTATCGCTTTATCATCCTCTCCGACTTCGGGCATAAGACTGTTTTCCTGAACCACCGCGGAAATAAGCGTCTCGTTTTTGGCGATACCGTTTACGATTGCTTTCGCCTCGTCGCTCGTAAGTTGTTTTTCTTCTTCCGTCTTGCTCTCGTCGTTGACCCTTGCGTTAAAGTCGTAAAGCGCTTCCACCGCGTCTACCGCCGAACCCGTATCGAGCGCGGTTATGTCGAAGTCTTCGGGCAGGCTGATTCCTTCAGAACCTTCCGAGCCGTCGCCCGTCATACCCGCCGCGCTTACGATTATGGTGTTTAATATATTTTTGGCTGCTTCGTCCTTCAACTCTTCGTCCTGAACTTCGCCTATCGTTTTAAGCATATCCACGAGCGCGTTTTTGCCTTCTTCGCTAAAGCCGCCGCCCGCGCTGAAAGAGTTGCTTATGGCGTCCATATTCGCGCTTATGCTGTTGGTAACTTTTACGACCGCTCTGACGGCGTTGATTGCGGAATCGAGCGAGATGGGGTCTCCTTCTTTATCTTCGACCGTCGTCAGCATTTTGTAAGCCCAACCGCCCGATTCGGTATAAATTTTGCACATAACCGAATCCTGATATTCGTCTAATCCCGCTTCCGCGACTTGGTTCTGCACTTCCGCGCTGATTACCGAATTCCCGTCGAGTTTCAGGTCGGACAGACTTGTCATTAAGGTGTTAGCCTGAATGAGCAGTCCGTTGACGGGCACGCAGAACGCGAACGCTATTACCGCGCCCTGAATAATTCCAACGATACCGCCGAGCAACGCTCTCTTTTTCGCGCCTTTTTTCACGAACAGTTTCATTATCGGGAAAATAATCGCCCAGCCCACGAACTTGAACGCGATAAACAGAACCATGAAACACACAACGTTTATGAATATGCGCACGATTACGAAAATCAGGTCGGAAAGGCTTTCGGGAACGTTCGCCGCGCCGCCGCTTAATAATCCCGATAAAAACTCTTCGATCGTTTGTCCCTGAATTTTGATTTTCAACAGCAAATCCACGAACACGTGTCTTAAAAACCAGGCGGCAAGCAGTGCCGCCACGACGAGCAACAGTCTTAAAAAAGACCTGTTGAAGCCGCGCACGAGACCCATAATAAGTCCCCACACGACGAAAAACGCGGATATTCCGAGAACGATATAATTTATCATAAATATTTCCTTTTCCGCGGTCAGCCGCGGGTTTCGGTTTTTTCTTTCTGAAGGACTTCGATAAGTCCCTTTACGCCGCGGACTACGTCCGTGAACGTCTTTTCGTAATCACCCGTCCAATACGGGTCGGCAACGTCTCCGCCGTCGCCTGCAAAATACAGAAGTTTTTTTATCTTGCCTTGCGCGTCTCCGCCGAAAATGCGCGCCATATCGCGCACGTTTCTCTCGTCCATGCCGATAAACAGGTCGCTTTTCGGGTAGTCTTCGGCTTTGAGTTGTACCGAACGCTTGCCTTCGCAGCCGATACCCATGCGCGTTAAAATTCTTTTGACGGGCGGATAAACGGGGTTGCCCGCTTCTTCGTTGCTCGTCGCGGAGGAATCCGCACGGTATACGCCCGACAGCCCCGCGTCTTTTATAAAATCGTTGAACAAAAATTCCGCTAATGGCGACCTGCAAATATTGCCGTAACACACGAAAGTTATCTTTATCATTATATTCACAGTCCCCCGATTGCAGTCAAATTCGGTAAATATGCGTTCCTGTCGTTTATTTCGCGACTACATATTAGCACATTTTGCCGCGATTTGTCAAAATTTTAACGCTTTCTTTTATTTTTTGCAAAAATTTCCTGCTTTGCCGCCGCAAAAGCCGATTATTTATCCAGAATAAGTTCCATCTGCGTTTCTTTTACAAACATTCCCATCTTGTCGTAAAACCTGACGGCGTTGTCGTTGCCCGCCCATACGTTAAGGGTTATATCATAACACCCCGCACCCTTTGCAAATTCTTTCACGAACGAAAAAAGCGTTTGCCCGACGTGCGAACCCCGGCAGTTTTCGTCCACGCAAAGGTCGTCTATAAACAGAGATTTTACCTTTCTCATATTCGTGGAAAAAGGCGGATCTTTTATCTGACAAAACGCGTAACCTTTCACTTCTCCGTCGTCGCCTTCCGCAACGAACACGGGCGTTTTTTCGTTTTCTATAATCGCCGCAAGCTCGGACTCGGTATATTTGGTCGTTCCCGAAACGAAAATGTCCGGACGAATAGCCGCGTGCAGTTCTAAAACTTCGCGCAACAGCTCGATGATTTTATTTATATCTTTTTTTTCGGCTTTTCTGATAAATATCTGCATAATTTCTCTTTTCCGATCAGACGGTCGCGGGAGACGGCGTTTGCTTCCTTTCGGAATACTCTTTAACGTCTATCGCGTAGTTTTTTGTACCGCTTGCGGCTACGTATACGTTTATTTCGTCCCCGACGACAAAGTTTTCGTAAACCTCGCACAACAATTTAGTTTTATAAACGTTGCCGCTTTCATCCTTGCAGACGAGTTTTGCTGGGTGTTTATTTAAAACCGTGGACTTTCTGTTTACGAAAAAGGACTCTATTTTAGCGACGACAAGTTTTTTTCTGTTTTTAAACCGTTTAAGCTTCGCTGCTCTTATCATACCTGTTATTACTATTATTTCAAACAAAAAAAGCACGCCCGCCGAGCAAAAGCTTATTATCGGCAGCACGTAGTTTGCTTTTCCGTAAGAAAAATCGTCGGGATTACCCGGCATATAATAAACGGGAACGGTATCGCCTTTTTTCATTCCGCCAGCGTAATAATCCAACTGACCTTTGTGCTTTACGCCGTCAACGCGGAATTCGACGAGAACGTCGTAACGCAAGTTGTCTTCGTCGGAATCGGCGTTTACCGTAACGTTCGTTATCGTGGCGTCGGTTTTAACGCCGTTTTTAACGTATCGATCCTCTTTAACAAGTGTAATCGCGCCCACCGCCGCAAACGCGACGATTGCGATAAACAGTGTAATAAACAGACTAACGCTTTTATTTTTCATAGTAATATAATAATAGCACAATGAAATATAAAAAGCAATTACGGCACACGGTTTGCGTAAGATAACCGATAAAATTTGCTTAAGACTTTTTAAAACCGTGCGGCGGCGACATTCAGTCGCCGCCGCAAACATTGCTTTTTATATCGATTATATCTATTATTCGGTAACGGCTTCACCGTCCTGCCCGTCGGCTTCCCGTGTTATCTCGTTTTGCGATACCGTCGTTTCATCGGGCTTGTCGCAATCCGCTCCGGCGTTCTCCGCTTCCGAAATTTCCGTTGCATTAAGTATAGCTGCCTGCTCGGCGGTATTGTCGTTTTTTTCCGGTTTAAACCTGAACATGCTGATTACAATCGAAGTTATCGTGATAGATTCGCTCAGCACGCCGGCATAAGATTTTACGAGAAGGTTATAAATAAGCCAGCAGCTGCTCGTTATCAGAATCATCACGCGCATAAAGACAAGATTTTTGCTGCCGTAAGCAAACGTAGAAAGAACCTTCGCAAATCCGCTCAATATGCTCTTTACCCCCGCCCAGGTCAATGCGATAAAAATTATAAAAATCGCGCTGAACACAAAACGCATAGGCACGGTGTTCTTTTTTCTCTTCACCATTTCGGCAAACACAATATTTCTTATACTTCCGAAAACGTTCATCGCGCAACCCGTGTACGCGCCGAGAAAAACGTATTGCACGGCAAAAAACATTTCGTTTGCCGTGCGAAAAATCATTATGGACTTGTGCTTTTTACACTGAAACGCCATCGCCGCGCAAATCATACCAACTACGCCTATTCCTTGTATAAAAATCGCAAACCATATTCCGTCCATTCTTTACTTCCTTTTTTCCGTCTTTTTTCCGTTGCAAATCGCTCGCGTTTATGTTAAAATACAAGCGAAAAGAGTATCAAATCATATACGATTCAAATTGTTTTTATAACATAATACAACCAAAACGGGTTGTTGTCAACACAATTGCCGCGTGTTTGAAAATGTTAGAAATGTTTATAAACGAACATTTGGGCAAACTTGATTTTTTTGTAGTTTAAGCGATGAACCCCCATTATGTCATTCCAAGGAGAGGCGAAAGCCTCGACGTGGGAGTCTCATTGACGTTATTAAAATAGATTGCCGCGCCTCAAACGCAAAAGCACATATAAAAAAAGAAAACTTAAATTTCGGAGAAAGAATTATGAAACTCAACGAACGACAAGAACAAATATTAGAGCTTTTAAAAAGCAAAAAAAGAGTTTCCGTAAAGGAGCTTTCTTCCCAACTGTTCGTTTGCGAAATGACGATAAGAAGAGACCTTTCCGAAATGGAAAAGTGCGGATACTTAAACCGCTATAACGGCGGCGCGGTGCTTTCTCAGTCCGAGGGGTTTCTTCCTATAGAAGCAAGAATGAAATTACACGACAAAGAAAAAAAACTTCTCTCCGACAGGATAGAGAAGCATCTTAAAGACGATATGACCGTTTACGTAGACAGTTCGTCCACATGCCTGCACGTTATACCCGTTCTCGCAAGGTTCAAAAACGTAAAAATGGTTACTAATTCCGTTCTTGCCGTGCTGACGGCGGCAAAATACCACGTACCATGTACGGTTTGCGGAGGAAGATATTTCGAAAGAGATATGTGTCTTGTCGGCAGCATCGCAGAATCCGCGCTCAACGATATAAACGCAGACGCGGCGTTTTTCTCCGCAAGAGGAGTTTCTGCCGACGGACTTATAACCGATGACGACGAGGCTCAAACAGCCGTGAGAAAAGTGGTTTTAAAAAACTGTCCGATAAACGTTTTTCTGTTTGACGGCAGCAAGCTGAATAAAAAATACGTATACACCGTCTGCCGCAAGTCCGACGTTGCGGAAGTGATTATTATT
This sequence comes from uncultured Clostridia bacterium, assembly GCA_945917475.1. GTDB lineage: Bacteria > Bacillota > Clostridia > Christensenellales > Borkfalkiaceae > UBA1259. The sequence goes on from CAMEHL010000005.1 coordinate 29,134, forward strand.
TAGCGGCGTACGCTTTTTAGATTCTATATTTAAAAAATAAGAAACTTTACGCAACAACAAAGGAGCGCATTATGTTTTTATATTTAAATGATTTTTTTCAGAAAAGGCTTTTTCATGTTTTGCTGATTATTTTCTGCAGTCTTTTGACGCTTAATTCGATTATGACTTTGGCTGATTTAAAAAACTACGAAGCGGTAATCGATTATTCGTCAAATCCGACTTATTATCACATCTTAAAATCAAACGGAAAAACACAGGTTACTTTTGATCGTCCTCTTGTGAAAGTCAAATATAAATACGCGAATATGCCGTATAAATTCACTTGGGCAAACGGACAATTGCTGGGCAAAAACTTAAACTTAAAAAGCTATACCGTAGAATACAAGGTTTATAGCGGCGCGTCGCAAAGAGATTTATCGGATAGTTTCAAAATAACTTTTAAAACTTTCGGTTATTCGGATATCGCTCCTATCCAAAAAGAATACGCCCATTCCGTCAAGGCGGTCTCTTTGAGCGTTGTCGATTACGATATAAAATTCAACGCCCGTGTTTATTTGCCACACGCTTTCGTAATCGCGGCAAGCCTGTTCTTTATTATTCCGTCTTCCGTAATGATTTTTAAAATTAAAAAAGAAGAAAAATAAACAAAAATACACGGTATATTATTTAAAACCCGACCTTTTCAGTTTACGTCGATAATCGCAACGCCTTGTTTTTTTAGATCGAACTCCAGCTCTTTTGCGTTATAGTTCGTATATACGCTCTCTTTTACGAGCATTTTGTCTGCGAATAACTTGCTGACCGTCACCTTCTCGCCGTGCAAAACGCCATTAAAAGTCAATTTGAATTTTTCGTCGTCATTATCGAAATTCACTACGATTATTTTAGAAACGCCGTCGGAGATATTTAAAAAATTTCTCCGCCCGAAAGCACGGTTTACATAGGGGATATTATTTTAAATGAAAATATCGCCCACTGCGCTTCGCAGTTGCGAAGCGCAGCGGGCTATTTCTTGTCCGCAAAAGAATGGTAAGTTTTATATATCAATCTCACGGCTACGGCACGAATATAACACAACAATCGAACGCTTTCCCGTATAAAAAAATCTTTTAACGGTTTCACCGTTATACGGCAACGTTATAACGCGCCGTTAAAATATTCTTTTCCGTTTAACAGTTCGTAATAATAGATAGGCATTGCCGACCAGCCATGGCACAGGCTGCCGGTATTCGCCAGAGATTTTTCGCCTTCTTCCGTTTCCCAGAACGTCGTCGCGCCGAGTTTTAACATTCTCGAATACTTTTTATCTATATCGTTCAGAATAAACGTTTTATATCTGTCTTTATCCGCCTTCAACAGCGCTTCGTAAAGAAAAGTATTCATAGAGAGCGTTATAGGCACGACGTTTTTATCCGAAACGAGCCTTTCGGCAAACGCGGAATCGCCTAAACCGCAAAGCAGTGCCAGAGCGTTTCCGAGACAGGTAAAAATTTTTTCGGATTCAAGGCTTGACGCTTTATAAAGTCTTTTTTCTTCGTCGTAAAAAGTTTTTCTTATCGCGGTTTTCATCGCGCTGCCGTCGAAATCAAGTTTTTCGCCTTTGATTTTGCAGATTTCCGCGAAAAAGCCCGACGCATATAAAAACATACAGTTCAAAATAAGGTCGTATTTATGCGGATAAAAATCGGCGGCGGTTCTGTTTATCTGATCTCCGTTATCGCTGCCCGGCGACCACTCGTAAAAATTCCAGTACGGATACGGAAAATTTGCGATAAGACCGTTATTCTCTATTTTTGACGAAAACGTTTCAAATATAGTTTTCAGAACGTGAAAAACGTCGTCTATAATAGTTTTATCTCCGCTTGCTACGACATATTCGTAAACTTCTATAAAGTACGTCAGCGAAAAGAACGGAATGGGAATATCCCTTCCCGCCGGATAACAAATACTTAAAAGTCCATCCTTTCTTAACCCCAAAGAGATAAGAAACAAATTGGAGCGCGCAAACTTATAATCGCCGAACGCTTTATACGTGCAAAGCATTTCGTTTCTGCTGTCCATTGTATAAAGAGCCTGTTCGCGCCACGGGGTGTCTTCGTAATGCTCATGCATACAGGCGGAAAGAGTTCTTACGCTGATCTCATATATTTTATTTCTCGTTTCGCTCCTGAAATTCGGTTTTTTGGCGGTAAGCGGATATTTTATCGGGCGAATCCCGGCGTAAACGATAGTCAGAGGATATTCGCAAAATACTTCGACATATCTGCCCGATAACCGACGGAAACAATTCATATATTTATTTTTACCGGCTCTGGCAACATATTCCACACTGAAATCCATAGAGCCTATAATTCGTTTTACCCTTCCGTTATCGAGAAACTGCGAATAAGCGATAAGCAGATTCTGTTCCTTCGGCGAATCGATTTCCAGATCAAGAAAACCGGTGGTTTCGGCGTGCAAATCTATGAGATAAGAGTTTTCCGTCCGCGTTACGGAAAAAGGCACTCTGTCGAGAATGATGAGTTTATCGTTCGGGCGCGGATTAAGATTGTACGACTTATCCGTAATAACACTATCCTTAAACGCCTCTACGTTTTCCCTGTTGCCGTAATACTTGAACGAAAAGCCTAATTGCGACGTGATAAATTTTCTGTAACCGTTTTCAAAAAGGGTGCACGTTCTCGAAAGTGTTTTTTCCGAAGAAACCGCAACCGTCTTCTCGCCGCAGACCAATTCGTAAATCAGTCCCGGCGCGTCTTTTATATACGTCTGCGTGTCTTTTCCGTAATACCATACGATTATTGCGGCTTCGTTTTCTCCGTCGCGCACTTTGCCCGTAATATCTATCGTATCGTAAAACTTATAATCGGGATAATCGGCATATTGTCCGAAATCGACGAATTCGCCGTTAATAAATAAATTATAATTACTGTCGCAGGCAAGGTGAATTTTTACGCCGAGCGACTTGTCCGCGTTAAAATTAAATTTAAACTCGGCGTATTCGTCCTCGCCGTATTCTTTTTTGTTCCATATCCACTTTGAATTTTTAAACCGTCCGTCTTGCATAAAATCAGTCTCCGTTAAAGTTCCGCGATAAGTATTCCGCATTTTTTTAGCGTATACCCACGGTTAATCGATACGTTTTCGCATAGTATTGCGTTTTTAATTTTTTCCTTTATTTCGTATGCGTTTTCAGTAGGATTTATAACGATGAGAATTTTTTCTCCGTCTTTTTCTCTGACGAATTCAAGCGGATAACCGCAATTTTCGTCAATAGCGATATCCGCGTCGAAATCGAAAGCGGCATACCGTTTTTTTATACGAATAATCTTTCTGACGAAATTGTAGAGCGAATTTTCGTCTTTCATTTGTGTTTCCACGTTTACGCCGCTCCTTCCGACGGGCAGATAAAGCCGTTTATCGCTATCAGAAAAGCCCGCGTTTTTACCGTTGCTCCAACGCATTGGCGTCCTTGCTCCCGTACGTATATAACCGCCGTCTTTATTAAGTTTGAAATTGTGTTTTATCCCTATTTCGTCGCCGTAATATATCATAGGAAGGTTTTTATAAGCGAACAAAAAGGCAAAAATACATTTCATCTCTTCAACGGATTTATAAGTCGCTATTCTCGTTATATCGTGATACCCCGTGGGAACGGCGTAATACTTTTCGGCTCCCAACTTTTTCGCGACCGACAGCGAATATTTTAAGAACGCGCTTATATCGCCTTTGCCGTTCTCGGAAAAATAACTGTTTCCGCACTCGAACGCCGGAAGAATGTTGCTGCCCTTTTCTCCGCGGAACAATTCGTTATATCCCACGGAACAATGATTGAAATAGTCGACGTCGAATCCGCATTCCGAGGAATCCGTCGGGTTTCCCCATTCCGCCATAAAAACAGCGTCCGGAAACTTGTTTTTAACCTCGCCTATTAGCCTGCTCCACAACCACTTTAACGCGGAAACGTCATAATTGCCCTTTATAAGACTATTGGCAAGGTCAACGCGAAAACCATCTGCGCCTCTCCCGAGCCAGAACAGCATTATTTTTACTATTTCTTTCCTTAACGGCTTTAAACTGTCGTCTTTATAATAAGTTTTCCATTCGTCCGATTTCCACGGATCCGAACTTTCTTTTTTTTCAATATTGAACCCGTAATTGAGCGCGGGCTGAAAAGAATAGTAATTAACCACGTAGTTGCCGTTTCTTTTCGCCATCCCCTTGATCGTATTTTCGCCGCCCACGAAAACGTTGTTGGTCCAGACGTAATAATCAGAAAACTCGTTGCGCTTTTCTTTTTTTGATGCTTTGAACCACGGATGCTTATCTGAAGTATGCCCGATAACGAGGTCTAACAGAATTTTTAAGCCTAAAGAATGCGCTTTCTTTATAAGCGCGTCAAAATCGGATAAATTTCCGAATTTTTTGTCCACGGAATAGTAGTCTTCGATATCGTAACCGCCGTCTCTGAACGGGCTTTTGAAAATAGGATTAAGCCAGATTATGTCCGCGCCAAGTTCTTTTATATAATCGAGTTTTTCGGTTATTCCGGCAAGATCGCCCGTCCCGTCGCCGTTCTTATCGTAAAAACTCGTCGGATAAACCTCGTAAATAACGCTTTTATTCAGATTCATAATATTATTCCGTAATAGTTTTTATATAATCGGGAACGTTTGCGACTTTTACGCCCTTTGCGTTGCATCCCCTGAAATCCACGGCGTATTCGACTTTCGGTTTTTCCGAATAAAATACGTTGGATATCGAAATGTTTTCGTAATCGAAAGGTCCGTTATTCTCTCTTAAATATCCGTATCCCT
>CAMEHL010000006.1 GCA_945917475.1 uncultured Clostridia bacterium
CTTTTTTATTTGTTATAGTATACCGTGCCTTTGGAATTGCCCTTTACGGAATTGAAGTTAGCCGCGATATACCCCTGCATTTCCGCAAGCGTGCCTTCCGCGAGATATTTTTTGAAGACAACGTGGCTTTGCAGTTTGCTTATGAAAAGATAGTAACATTCCGCGTCTTCTTCTATGCGGAAAACGTATTTATAAGTCGCTTCCACGCGGCTTTTATAAATTCCGGTTTTCTCCGTTTCGATAACGAGTCCGTTTTCGTCGAAAGTGTATATTTCAGTCGTGTCGCCGCTCATTATGCTCATAGACGCGTCGACGTTCTTCTGAATAATTTTCGTCAGCCACGCGGTGAGCGGCTTAAACGCCAGACCAAACGCCACGAATATGCAACCGAACACTAAGTCGGCAATTTTTTCGCCCTGTTCCGCTTCTCCGTCCGTCAGCGCGCCTATAATCCACACCACGCCTAAAACCGCGAACAGCACGGAAAACAGAACGTACACCCAAGACAGTTTCGCAATCGCTCTTCTGTTAAGCGCGCGCGAAGACTCGCTGCTGAATTTCGTTTCAAATCTGACCATAAAACCCCCTTTCGGCGCGCGCCGTCAGCGTTCTTCTCTGAAGTAGTTAAGCCCCAGCGACGCGGGCGGCTGAGTTTCTTTTTTGCCGACAATACTCGTTACGATAAGTACGACGATTGTAACGAAGAAAGGAATCATTTTCAAGATATTCATCATCGCAAAACTCACGGCGACGTAATTTGCGAGAATATATAACCCGCCGAACAGGAACGAGCCTAAAATGCCGAAATTCGGTTTCCAGACCGTAAATATTACGAGCGCTATGGAAAGCCAGCCCATTGCGTCAATCGTGTATTCCCAACTTCCCGTAAGATAATCCATAATATAGAACAAACCGCCAAGTCCCGCTATACCGCTGCCGATTATTGTGGCAACGTATCTGTACGCGGTAACGCTTATACCCGCTGCGTCTGCAGTCGCGGGGTTTTCGCCCACGGCGCGAAGGTAAAGCCCTTTTTTGGTTTTAGTTAAAAACAACGATGCAAGAATCGCAATAGCGATTGCAAGATACACCATTATACCGTAAGATAAGAACAGTTCGCCGAACCAACCGAGATTTTCATGAAAAGTGAAAAGGTTTGTGAAATGCGTACTCGCTCTCGAAAACGACGAAGTGTTTACCTGACTTATAAAGTGGTTCGTGCATCCTACGCCGAAAGTCGTTATGGTAAGACCGGTAACGTTCTGATTACAGCGCAACGTTACGGTAAGAAAACTATATAAAAGCCCTAAAAGTCCCGCAAAGCAAAACGAAAATATAATCGCGACGAGAACCGTAAGCACAGGCACAGAACCAACCATAGAAACCCCTATGCAACCGCCCAATGCGCCGAAACACATAATCCCGGGAATACCGAGATTGAGATGCCCCGATTTTTCTGTTAACGTTTCGCCGGTAGAACCGTATAAAAACGTAGTTCCTAATCTAACCGCACCCGATAAAAATGAAACGAAAACGCCCATTATTCAGTTACCTCCGCCGTTTTTTCTTTTTTCTCCCGTTTTCTGAATTTTATCGCATACCCGATAAAGAATTCACACCCGATTATAAACAGGAAGATTATACCGACGATAATATCCCCGAAGTCTTTGGTCATAAGCGTCGGAAAATCGGAGGCGAGTTGATTCGCGCCTTTCTGGAAGAAAACGACTATAAATGCAGTCAAAATCATATATAAAGGATTAAATTTAGCAAGCCAGGAAACCATAATCGCGGTAAAACCTCTCCCGCCTGCAAGTGAAGTGGTAAGCGTATGGTTTATCGCCCCGACGAGAAGAAGCCCCGTAATGCCGCATAACGCGCCCGATAAAATCAGCGTTCTGATAATAACTTTCTTAACGTTTATGCCCGCGTATTTAGCGGTATTGACGCTTTCGCCCACTACCGCTATTTCATAACCGTGTTTACTGAATTTAAGATATACAAACATAGCGGCGGCAAAGAACAAAACGATAAGCACGGTAAGAAGCGAAGGATTGTCTCCGATAACGGGGAAATGACCGTCTTCTAAAATTCCGAGAGTGCCCGACCCGCTTTTGACCCATTTATTAAGGAAGAACGCGATAAGAAACGTCGCGATATAGTTCATCATAAGAGTAAAAAGCGTTTCGTTTGTGTTAAATATCGCCTTGAACACCGCGGGGATAACCGCCCAGATCGCGCCTGCCAATATCGCGCAGACAGTCATAATGACCAGAAGCAACCAATTAGGAACGGACGAGCCGATATAGAACACACACGCCGCCGACGCGAGACATCCCGCTAAAACCTGACCTTCTGCGCCGATATTCCAGAATTTCATTTTGAACGCCGGCGTTACAGCGAGAGCAATACATAACAAAATCGCCGTGTCCTGAAAGGTAAGCCACGTTTTCGTTCCAGACCCGAAATTTCCGTTGAATATAGACGCGTATAATTCCACGGGGTTTTTCTTCACTAAAACTATAATCAGCAAAGAACTCAACACCAACGCCGCAAAAACGGCGGCTATTCTTATAAGCCAACATTTCCACCAAGGAAGGGTATCTCTTTTAGATATATGAAACAATGGTTCGCGAACCGTCTTTTCGTTAGTCATCAGATTTCTCCTTGAATTCTTTTTCCGCTTCCGCGCGTTCTTCGGCGGCAGACCATTGTTCTTCGGTAAGATTGCTGTCTTTCGCCTTACCGAAAACCTTGTCTTTCTTCTGTTCATTAAGGTCAAGCGCGCCCGTCATCATAAGACCGAGTTGTTCTTTGGTTGTCTTTTCGGCGTGAACGATACCCATGTTTTTGCCGTGGCAAAGCACCATTATCTTGTCGCACAGCGCGAGCATAACGTCCAGATCTTCGCCGATAAACAGAATGCCCACGCCGTTTTTCTTCTGTTCGTTCAATATATCGTAAATGGCGTAAGACGAGTTTATGTCGAGCCCCCTTACGGGATACGCCGTAACGATAACGTTGGGCGACGATTCTATTTCTCTGCCGACTAAAACTTTCTGAACGTTTCCGCCCGAAAGCCGTCTTACGGGCGTTTCGGTAGACGGAGTTACGATTTCAAGCCGTTCTATAAGACCGTTAGCGCGTTCACGCGCGGACTTTCTGTTTACAAACGGAGATTTCCCTTCGCCGTAAGTTTTAAGCATCATATTGTCGGTAATGGAAAAAGACGGAACGAGTCCCATGCCCAACCTGTCTTCGGGAATAAAACTCATTGCTATGCCTTTTTTTATGATTTCTTTGGGTGGAAGCCCGACAATGCTTTCGCCCTTGTGCATTATAAAGCCGCTCTCTAATTTGCGAAGTCCCGCAATCGCTTCGCACAGTTCTTTCTGACCGCAGCCCGCGACTCCGGCAACGCCTAAAATCTCGCCGCCGCGGATATAAAAGTTTACGCCGTCAATCGCCGTGCTGCCGTCGTCTTTTTTAATTATTAAGTCGCGGAGTTCCAAAAGCGGTCTGTCGAAGTCGGTTTTAACGCGCTCTATTTTGAGTTCGACTTTTTTGCCCACCATCATTTCGGTGAGTTGCTTTTCGTTCGTTTCCGCGGTGTTTACCGTACCTATATACTCACCCTTTCTAAGAATTGCCACCCTGTCGGAAATTTCCATAACCTCGTTGAGTTTGTGAGTTATTATGATGATAGACTTGCCGTCTTCTCTCATTTTTCTCAAAACCCCGAAAAGTTTTTTTATCTCCTGCGGGGTTAAAACGGCGGTCGGTTCGTCGAGGATAAGAATATCCGCCCCGCGGTATAACACTTTTATTATTTCGACCGTCTGTTTTTCGGAAACGGACATTTCGTGTATTTTTTTCTGCGGGTCTATTTCAAAACCGTATTTTTCCGCAATTTCGCGGACACGGGAATTTACTTGTTTAATATTGTATTTTTCCCCGTCGTCTATACCGAGTACGACGTTTTCGGCGGCGGAAAAAACGTCCACCAACTTAAAATGCTGGTGAATCATACCTATTTTATATTTAAATGCGTCTTTCGGAGAACGAATTATTACTTCTTCTCCGTCAATAAAAATCTGTCCTTCGTCAGGAAAATAAATGCCCGAAATCATATTCATAAGGGTTGTTTTTCCTGACCCGTTTTCTCCGAGTAAAGACAGAATTTCGTTTTTAAAAACGGACAGATTAACGTTTTTATTCGCAACGACGCTTCCGAAATATTTGCTTATTCCTTTTAGTTCGAGTGCTGTTTGTTTTTCCATTAAACTATCTCCGATTAGTTGGGAAAATAAGGTAAAAAGTTCTAAAAACCACTATAAGGCGGAGAGTATCTCCGCCTTATGTGATTTAGCCAATATCAGAATTTAGAATTGAGGAGTTCTACTCCGTCAATCTGAATATCGAAATAAGGAGCGGAACGGAATACGCTTTCCGCAAAGTAAGTGATGGTTTGACCATTGACTGTTGCAGTTTTGATAACATCAGTATCTTTTTCAAAATTCGGGTCAGTATCGACGTCCGCTTTGTAAGAAGTAAGATGTTCGCCGTTTACGGTAAAGTTAGCGCAGTCAAACACGAAGAGTTCGCCGTTGAACATTTTATTTCTCGCCTGATAAATTGCTTCTACCGTACCTTCAGCCATAACGTTAGCGTTAAGAGCAGTGAGTTTAACGGCGCCCGCTTGCATAGGAACGGATACGTCGGTGGGGATTTCAAATTCTTCGCTGCCTGCCGTGCTTGCAATCATTGCTTTGAAATAAACGCTCCAATCGATTCTGGAAGAAATGATAAAGGTGTTGGGGCATTTGCTTATCGTGCTGCCGTTGTAAGAAACGTTGGGAACGCCTTTCGCTTCGCAAGCAGAGGGTGCGCCCATAGAATCGGCGTGCTGAGAAATAAGATTGCAACCTTTGGAAATCAGCGCTTCCGCCGCAGCCTTTTCGGCAACTTCGTCATACCAGGAACCGGTAAACTGAACTTTCATCTTAACGGTCGGGCAAACGGATTTAGCGCCGAGATAAAAGGAAGTATAGCCGGAAATAACTTCCGCATAAGTATACGCTCCGACGTAACCAATCAAAGCGTTTTCAGCGGTAACGACGGTGCCGTTGATTTTGGTCTTGTTTTTTATCATTTCGTTAAGTTTCATACCGGCGGCGATACCTGCGAGATATCTGCCCTGATAAATATCCGCAAACGCGTTGTGGAAATTAGAAACATTTTCGGTGTGAGCGGTAGTTCCGGTAGCGTGGAAGAAGTTTACCGCGGGGAAATCTTTTGCTGCTTTAAGCATAAAAGATTCGTGTCCGAAAGAGTCGGCAAAAACCGCTTTGCAACCTTGGTCTACAAGGTCTTTAGCCGCGTCATAACAAGCCTGACCTTCTTCAATGTTGAACTTGTAGATAACCTGGCTGTCGGAAAGACCGAGCGCGAGTTTTGCTTCTTTTGCCGCTTCAAGGAAGTTAAGGTCGTAAGTGGATTTTTCGTCGTGTAAAAAGATAAATCCGACCTTATAATCCGAGGGAACTTCGACGTCTGAATACATATAGTCGTATTCCGGGATATCCACCGTCTTGATATCGGCGGTTTCGCCGCAGGCGGTGAAGCCGAAGCAGCACGCAACCGCTAACGTCGCGGTAAGCAAAAGTGTTAAAAGTTTCTTCATATAAAACCTCCATACCCTTTCGGGTTTATTAACTTTTCCGAAAACGGGAATTAAAGCAGTTATTGTTTTCTGAACGTGATTCTGCCCGTTTTTTCGTCCATACCGTCTACAATCGCGAGCGATAAAAGGTCTATTCCCGCCGCGCGGATTTTATCTCCGCCGCCCTGAAAGCCTTTTTCCACCGCTACGGCTATACCGCACAGCGTCGCCCCCGCTTGGTTTATAATGTTTCTGAGCGCGTCCGTCGCGTTGCCGAGCGCGAGAAAATCATCTATAATCAGCACTTTGTCCGCGCCGCCGAGATACGCTTTGGGTAAAATCACCGTGTTGCGTTCTTTATGAGTGAACGATTCGCATTCCGCGGCGAAAACTTCTCCGTCTACGTTGAGCGTTCTGGATTTTTTCGCGAAAACCATATCGCAACCGAGTCTTTCCGCTACGAGAATCGCGAGCGCGATGCCCGACGCTTCTACCGTGAGAACCTTGTTTATTCCGCACGGTTTGAAATGCGCGGCAATTTCGTCCGCCATAGCGGACAGCAAACGCACGTCCATCTTATGATTTATGAAATCCCCGACTTTAAGTACGTTGCCCGGAAGAACTTTACCCCGTGCGGCAATTTCTCTTTCCAACAATTCCATTTGCGCAAGGCCTCCCGCGGAAAAACAAAAAACGGATTGATTACTCAAACCGTTTGCCAATAAACAACTACCACCGAACAAGCAACTCGCAAAAACGCGCGGGGCAAGTCCGGAGAAAAGTTCGTCCAATAGTCGCGCCTGTGGCGGTGCGGTAGAAACGTTCGTGCCGTATATACGAACCTATATTGGCAAAATTCAATTTACGTTTAGATTGTAACAGAAAAAAAATCTTTCGTCAAGCGTTTGCTTGCGGAAAAAAGCGATTTTTGTAAATTTAAGGCGAAAGGTAAATTTTACCTTCCGCCACTTAAAACATTATATATAAGAGCCTCTTTTAATCTTTATTGTTCCGCTTTAACAAGTCCCAGTCGAGATTGTCCGCCGAATAATTTTCCACGTAATTTATAACTTCTTCGGCAGAACCGAGCGTTTTATACAGTTTTCTGCACTCGTCGTTCACGAACTTTTTGTCTATTATCCCGTCGAACATTTTATCGAGACCGTCGTAATAACCCGCTATGTTGTAAACGGCAATCGCTTTTTTGTGCCTGCCAAGTTGCTTTAACGTAAGCACTTCGAAAAACTCCTCGAACGTTCCTATGCCGCCCGGAACGATTATAAACGCGTCGCAACCGTCTTCCATTTTCTGCTTTCTCTCCGCCATCGTCCGAGTGAAAGTAAGTTCGTTCGCTTCGTAGAAAATACCTTCGTAACCGTTTTCCTCGAAAAACTTCGGAATTACCCCGTGCACGTTCGCGCCCGCGTCGCGGAATCCGCGCGCCGCCGCGCCCATAAGCCCTTCGCTGCCCGCGCCGAAAATGAGCGAGTGTCCGTGTTCGCCCAGCGTTTTGCATAGCGCGTAACATTTCTCTTTATAAACCGCGTCTACCGCTTCGCTCGCGGCTCCGAATACGCATATTACCATTTTACGTTCTCCTTGAGTTTTATTTTATACCGACCGTCGCGTTGCTTTTAATTCGTCGCACAAAACCGCCCGTCTTGTCCGCAACCCCTGTTCCCGCGGACGGGACTGCCCGCGAAATTACGCCGCATACAAAAGGGGCGGGACTGCGGCAGCGACGTCATTGGGTCGTCGTTATAATCCGTCTTTATTATTTATTATCTATTTTATATAATTATGCGCCGTTTGTCAACTTTGTATGAGCGCGCTTTTTATTTTATTCCGTGCCGCGCCGAGCGCCGCTCTTTAATTGCTTTTATTCCGCGTATATGATAAAATATCATTATGGCTTTTACGTTAAGCGTCGCGGCGGTTACCGTCGCACTTATGATATCGTCTATAATCGTAAAACCTTACGTCAATATCCGTCGCGTTAAAATAGGTCTTTACTGCGCGGTTGCAGTCGCGGGCGCGGCGGTGCTTCTGGCGACGGGTTCGGTAAGCGTAAGCGAAGCGGTGCAAGGCTTTACCGCGGACACGGCGGTGAATCCCCTTAAAATTCTCGCGCTGTTTCTGTCTATGACGCTCGTTTCCGTTTATCTCGGAGACGCGGGGTTTTTTACGCTCGCGGCGGAAAAGGTGTTCGCCCGCTCGAAAGGCGGCGCGTTTAAAACTTTCATCGCGCTGTATTTCGCGGTGTCCGTGCTAACGGTGTTCACTTCTAACGACATAATCGTGCTTACGTTCACTCCGCCCGTGTGCATATTCGCGAAAAAAGCGCGCGTGTCGCCGCTGCCCTTTTTAATAGGGGAATTCGTGGCGGCAAACACCTGGAGTATGGCTCTCTTAATCGGCAATCCCACCAACGTTTATCTCGCGGGGAGCGCGGGAATATCCTTTTTCGAATATATGAAAGTAATGCTTTTGCCCGCCGCGGCTGCGGGACTTTCCGGGCTTGCCGCGCTTATTATTCTGTTCCGCAAACAGTTGTTTCTCTCCCCGTACGGAAAGACCGCGCCGCGCGAAAACACAATGCTTACGGGCGACGAAACCGCGTCTGACGGAAAGTTCGCCGCGGGCGACGGAGAGAGAAAGACGAGAATAAGTAAAGTACCGCTCGCGGCGTCGCTCGTTACGCTCGCCGCGTGTATAATAATTCTCTCGGTATCGTCGTTTATCGGCGCGGAAATGTGGCTGGTATGCGTAATCTCCGCGGCGGCTTTAACGGTGTTTTTGTTCTTTTACGGGTTGTTCGCGGAAAAAACGACGGCGCGCGTGCTTCACGGACTGAAAAAAGCGCCTTACGAACTCATACCGTTCGTTCTGTCGATGTTCGTGATCGTGCTTGCGCTTAAAAAAACGGGCGTTACCGACGCTCTTTCGGGCGCGCTGGTTAAGGGCGCAAAGTCGGACGGCTTTCTTTTCGGAACGCTCGCCGCGCTCTGCTCTAACCTGTTAAACAATATTCCTATGAGCGTGTTGTTTGAAAAGATAATAGGCGGAAAAAGCGTATACGCGACTTTCGGCGCGGTAATCGGTTCTAATATCGGCGCGTTCATAACGCCCGTGGGCGCGCTTGCGGGAATAATGTGGACTAAAATCTTAAACGGAGAAGGCGTTAAACTGTCTTTCGGGAAGTTCGCGCTGTACGGGACTTTCTGCGCGGCATTCGCCCTTGCGGCGGCGTGTCTCGCCTTATTTTTCGCGATTTAACCTTTTAAGTTTATAAAACGACTGTAACCGCTTGCCGCTTTGCCGCGGCGCGAACCGCGACTTTTTTCTCGGCTATCGGAATTTCAACGGAATAAATATGGCAACGATATTACTCATTTTCATCTATATAATCTACATAGGACTCGGAGTTCCCGATTCCGCGATAGGCTCGGCGTGGCCCGCCGTCTACCGCGACCTTAACCTGCCCGTAAGTTACGCGAGTTTCGTTACGGTAATTATTTCGCTCTGCACCGCGTCGTCGTCTTTCTTCTCGGCGAAACTCATAAACAAATTCGGCACGGGAACAGTTACCGCGGTATCCACGCTCGTTACCGCCGCCGCGCTGTTAGGGTTTTCCCTTTCCGATTCGATATGGTGGTTTTGCGTATCCGCCGTTCCCGCGGGGTTCGGCGCGGGTGCGATTGACGCGGCACTCAACAATTACGTCGCTTTGCGCTATAAATCTTCGCACATAAATTTTCTGCACAGTTTTTACGGAGTGGGCGTGGCGATAACGCCGTTTATTATGTCCTTTCCGCTTAAAACCGGAGACTGGCGGCAAGGCTACCGCACTATTTTCTTCGTGCAACTCGCGATTGCCGCGATAGCGTTTTTAACGCTCCCGTTATGGAACAAAATTCGGGAACGTGAAAACGGAGAAGAAAAATTCACGCCCGTGACCCTTTCTTACGTGAAAATGGCTAAAATCCCCGCGGCGAGAATAGGGTGGGTAGTGTTCTTTTTTACCTGCGGTCTGGAATTTACCTGCAACACCTGGGCGACGACGTTTTTCGTGGAATCGGAAGGCGCGACCGCCGCAACCGCCGCCAAATTTCTCACCCTTTACTTTCTCGGAATAACTTCGGGGCGGTTCGTATCGGGAATTCTCGCGCGCAAAATGAGCAACCGTAGCATTGTTTTAGCGGGTTACTGCATAGTTTTTGCGGCGATAGTGATTTTGTTTCTGCCCGTATCCGTGCTTTTTAAGGGTATTGCGCTTTTAATGATAGGTTTAGGCAACGGACCGTCTTTTCCTAACCTTATTTATATGACGCCGGGGCATTTCGGGAAGCAGGCGTCGCAGTCGCTTATCGCGTCGCAGATGGCGATGTGCAATCTCGGTATTCTCGCCGTGCCGCCCGTATTCGGACTCATAGCGAAAAACCTGTCGGCAAAACTGTTCCCCGTTTTTCTCGCCGCGCTTTTCGCGGTTATCGTCTTATCGACTTTATCCTATTTAAAGCGGCTCGCCGCGCTTAAAAGTCAAGGCGGACTGAAATTCGACGAAAAACCCGCGGAACGCTTGTAAACCGATTAAATCCGTGATACAATCAACTATAAGGAGTATTTATGCAAAAAATAGCGAAGTTCGAAAAAGTGAGCATAACGGAATTTTTAAAATGCGGCTCAAAAGAAACGTTCGACGGCGTAATTCTGCCCCGCCGCGCGACGGCGGGAAGCGCGGGCTACGACTTTTTTTCGCCCGTAACTTTTACGCTCGAACCGGGCGAAACGGCTAAAATCGCCACGGGCGTGCGAGTGAAAATCGCGGACGGCTGGGTGCTTATGATTTATCCGCGCTCGTCTCTGGGTTTTAAGTACCGTCTTACTCTCAACAACACGGTGGGCGTAATAGATTCCGACTATTATAACGCTGAAAACGAAGGGCATATTTTCATAAAACTCACCAACTGCGGCGACAAACCGCTTACCGTCGAAAAAGGCAAAGCGTTCGCGCAGGGCGTTTTCACGCCGTTCGGCATAACCGAGGACGACGACTGCATTGCCGCCCGAACGGGCGGAATAGGCAGCACCGACCGCCCGTAAAATCGTACGATTATCAATAGAAAAAAGAAGAACGGCGGGGCGGTTTTTCTTATATTCTAAAAAAGCAATAAGGCTGAAAACGGCGGGAAACCGTCGTTTTTTTGCCATTTCCGTTCGGTTTTTTATAATTTTTAAGTTTTTTCTCTATTTCGACAAAACTCGTGTTTATTCGACCGTCTCCCCCGTTATTATTCGTTTGACAACTCGTTGCGATTGAACTAAAATATAGTCGCAAGAACGGGAAAAACTTAAATCCCGTCAAAAAAATTA
This sequence comes from uncultured Clostridia bacterium, assembly GCA_945917475.1. Taxonomy (GTDB): domain Bacteria; phylum Bacillota; class Clostridia; order Christensenellales; family Borkfalkiaceae; genus UBA1259. Next base: position 11,036 of record CAMEHL010000006.1, read on the forward strand.
AAGGAGTGTTTTTATGGAAGAAGAATTCAAAGAAAGAAGAAAGCAACTTGCCGCCTTAAAGCCGTCGGAACTCAAATCCGTCGGGGACAGTCTCGGCGTAAAGCCGTGCACCACGAAAGAACAACTCGTAAATTACATATTAGATGCCGAATACCCCGGTATGCTCGAAAAAGAGCGGCGCGAAGAACTGTTAAAAATGGTGCGGGACAATCCGCAGGATTACGTCATCTGCCCCAAATCTCATCTCGTGAACCTTGCAAAATACTTCAAAGAAACGTTCACAAGGCTGGACTTTGAAATCAAAGTGTTCTGCAATTCCGTTTTAGGAGACGCTTACGATGGGGAATAACAGCCGGAACAATAATAAAGAAGATCATATTTTATACCGAATAATTTAGCGGCGCACCGTAGTTCGATGCGCCGCGTTTTATTTTCTTTAAGTCTTAACTCTTTTGAAACGGTTTTTAACTCTTTTAAGTTATTTCTTAACTCTTTTTAACGCCGTTTCAACTCAAATAAGTTTATATCTAAACTCTTTTTTGCGTTTTAACCCTTTTCGGTTACCCCGTTAACTCTTTTTATCTTCATCTCGCAGTTGCTTTTCGGCTTTTTCAAATTCGGAAAGCACTTCTTCGTGGTTTTTCTTTAAGCGCGGAAAGGCTTTCACCAGACGGGAATTTTCTAATTTTGCGGAGACCTTTTTAACCGCCGCGGATACCGCGAGCGCGGCTTCGGATACTTTGCCGCCTATAAAATCGGAATTTTTATGGATAAACACGGCGATTTCTGACGTTTCGTTAAGGTTTTCTTTCAGGCGTTTCAACTGTTTTATAACCGTTATAAAGTCAACGGTAATCAGCGCGGAAAAAACCGCGAGAAGGGACGCGCCCCACCACCTGAACGGCACGAGCGAAATGAGTTTATCGGTGAGCGGAACGAGCGTTTTAAATACTAACAGCACCGCCACGCCCCAGATTATCGCAAACCTTAAACAGACGTAGCCTTTTATATTGAACGGCTCTCCCGAATAGTCCCACCACTTGGTCTTGAAAATCTTGTCCAACACGAACCCCGTTATAAACTCCAACGCCGTGGCGAGCGCGCCGCCCGCGAGAATAAGCAGCCACCATTTATCGGCGAGCGGATTGAGAAGAAGCACGCACAGCGAAACGCCCGCCCCGTAAATGGGACAGACGGGGCCGTTAAGAAAACCGCGGTTTATAAACCTGCCCGTTTTCAGCGTGGCGTAAATCACTTCCGTTATCCAGCCCAAAAAAGAATAGATGAAAAAATACGCCGCCATACCGTAAAGCGTGATATATCCGATTATGGGTTGTTCCATCTCTCCGTCTTTCTCCTTTCGGTTGTTTTTCGCCCTTTCCCGCGCCGCGTTTTCCGCCGTTGTCGACGGTCGCGTTTATCGGCTCTCTTACTGTGATTTGCGGCACTCTGCGCCGCGACGCGCGCCGTTCTGCCGCCCGCGGTTATTTTTAGCGGTTACTTTTATATGGTATATTTATACAGCGAGGACTTGCTTACGCCGCGTTCTTTCGCAACGCGTTTAAGCGCGTCTTTCTTGTCCATTCCTGCGTCTAAATATCTGCGTATATGTTCTTCTTCGGAAAGCGCGGAAAAGTCGTCTTTGTCCTTGCCGTCCACTATTAAAACGTATTCCCCTTTCGGCTCGCCGCCGAGCCCGTCTTTTAAGTCGAACCGTTCCGTCCTTTCGTAAATTTTGGTAATTTCTTTAACGGCAGCCGCACGCCTTTCGCCGAAAACCGAGTAAATCGCGGCGACGTCTTTTTTTATATCGTGCGGCGCAGAATAAAATATAAGCGGCATATCCAGATCTTTATACTTTTCGAGCAGCGCGGTTCTCTCGCTCTGCTTTTGCGGCAGAAAACCGATAAAACAAAATCTCGCGCAGGAAAACCCGGATAGCACGAGCGCGGACACGCAGGCGCACGCGCCCGGTACGACGGTGAAATCGAGACCGCGTTCGATAAGAACGTTCACGAGAACGTTGCCGGGGTCGGATATCAGGGGCATACCCGCGTCCGAAATTACGGCGATATTCTTGCCCGCGGCGAGTTTGTCGGCAATTTTCTCGCTTTCTTCTCTTTCGTTGAATTTATGGTAGGCAAAAAGCGGCTTTTTTATTCCGTAACGGTTCAACAGCACGAACGAACGGCGCGTGTCTTCGCACGCGATTTCGTCTACGCCGTTTAACACTTCTACCGCGCGGTAAGAAAAATCTTTGAGATTGCCTATGGGCGTCGCTACAAAATACAACATATTTTCTCCTTTCGGCTTTTACGTTCGCCGCCTGCGTTTTGAAGACCGTTTATCCGCTTTTATGTCAGTTCTCCGCGGACGGGAGAATTTTTACGCCGCTCTTTCCGCCCTTTACCCCTTCGACCGTGAACAGGTACGGTTCTTTGCCCGCCGCCCGACAGAATTGCAGGCGTTTGGGTTCTATTCCGTTTTCGCGCATCGCGCAGATAACGTCGGTAAGCCTGTCCGCACGGTGAACGATCGCCGCCCTGCCGCCGTATTTAAGCGAAACCGAAACCGCGCGCATAAGTTCTTCTAACGTAAGTTCTATCTCGCGGCGGCACAACGCCTGTGCCGGCGATTTGTCGTGCTCGCCCGAATTCCGTTTCATATACGGCGGGTTGCAGACTATGAGCGAAAATCTGCCCGCAAAGTCCGCGCACGCGTCCTGAACGCGCGCGTTCACCGCGGAAAACTTATCGGATAATCCGTTTAACGCAATGCTCTTTTCGGACAAGTCGAAAAGCGGCTTTTGCATTTCGACGAAAGTAACGCTATCGACCGATTCGGGATGAAGACCGTAGAGATAAAAGCCGACCACGCCCGAACCCGAGCAGAAGTCCGCCACGATATCCCCTTTTTTAACGCTCGCAAACCGCGCGAGCAACACCGAATCGGACGTAAAGCGGTACAGTTCGCTGTCCTGCAATACTTTTATTCCCGATACGCCGAGTTCTTCCGTTTCAATCATAATTTCACCGCAAGCCGCCTTATTCGCACGGCGGCAAAGTTTTCCGCTCCGACGGTAAAAACATACCCGTCCCGACGTTAAAAATATATCCGTCCCGACGGACGGCGATTCTCGAGCGACTAAAAAATTAAGGCGCAAAAAAATCTGCGCCTTAAAATTCTGTCAAGCCCTTTCTTACTCGTCTTCGGAAATCGCTTCAACGGGGCAACCCGCCGCGCAAGCGCCGCAACTCATGCACGCGTCCGCGTCGATATTGTACTGGGTGTCGCCCTGGCTTATAGCCCCCACGGGACAAGTATCCGCACAAGAACCGCAGGAAATACATTTATCGCTGATTTTGTATGCCATCAGAGTTTACCTCCTATAAAATTAAATTTACCGACGGTTTCCCGCCGACCTAAATATATTCTATCACAAAAAGCGCGTTTTGTAAACTCTTAATCGGGTGTTTTTTCGAGTTCTTCGGAAAGTTCTCCGTCATAATCCGAATCCGCACCGCCGTTCGCTCCGTCCGCGTCGCCGTCCGCGCGGTTGTCCTGACCGCCCGACTTGTTTTTGCCGTGCTTTTTACATTTTTTGCATTTGCCCGCGCACGCGGCTTTATCAGAGCCGTTACCGTTTTCCGCCGCCTTTTCTTCCTGCGGTCTGCGCTTGAATTCAAGCCTGTCGACGTGGAAATCTTTATAGACTTCGCTGCCGTCGTTTTTGGTTATTTTCACTTTAGAAACGAGTTTAAGCATATCGTTGGAAACGACCGTGCCTTCGCCCTCGGGCGTTTTTACCGTGCCGCCTACCTTGGGCATTTTGCCGTATACTTCGGCGTAATAGTCGTTTTCGTATTCCAGACAGCACATAAGCCTGCCGCATAAACCCGAAATTTTGGCGGGGTTAAGGTGCAGTCCCTGATTTTTCGCCATTTTTATGGTTACTTTGCCGAAGTCCGTCATACAACTCGCGCAGCAACACGTTCTGCCGCAGGGCGCGATACCGCCTAATATTTTGGTTTCGTCTCTTATGCCGACCTGTCTTAACTCTATACGCGTATGAAATCTGCCCGCAAGCGTTTTCACGAGTTCGCGGAAATCCACGCGCTTTTCGGACGAGAAAAAGAAAGTGAGTTTCTTGCCGTCGAAAGAAAATTCCGCGCCGATAAGTTTCATATCGAGATCAGATTCGCGTATTTTCTCGTTGGCGAAAGCGAGCGCTTCGGGGATTTTCTTTTCGTTGTCGCGCATTTGCTTTACGTCCTTTTCGGTCGCTTTCCTGATTACGGGTTTTAACGGATGTGAAATATCGTTGTCCGCGATTTCTTTCGTTCCGAACACAACCGTGCCGAATTCCACACCTTTGGCGGTTTCCACGATTACGCCGTCGTTTTCGAGATATTCTTCGTTTTCAGCCGCAGGGGCGAAATAATAAGTTTTAACGGTGTTTTTAAATTTTACGCCGATTACTTTTGCCATTTATGTTTACCCTCCAGAACGGAAAACAGCAACCACTCGCTCAGAGCCGTTCCGCTACCGTTGAAATATTTTCTTTTACGCGCTTCGGCGATTTTGTCCAGCGCGTACACCAGACTCGCCGCATTGTAACCTTTCGCGCCTTTAACCGTCTCGAGCCGCGCTTTGTCGAACACGAGATTTTCTCTGCCTTCGGCGGCGCAGAGCATATCGCGGAAATACGATTCCGTAACCGACAGAAACTCTTCCGTAACCGCGGGAAGACAATACCTTTTAAGGGCGTCGGGCGATTTTTTCGCGTCTTTCGGAATTTTGTCGCCGCGTTCCGCTTTATAATCTTTAATCCGTTCCACAAGCAATCCGTCCAGCCTTACCGAATAATCGAGCACATCTCTGCTCGACTGCATTCCGTTTATCATATCCGCGACGAAATCTTCGAGATTTTTAAGGTTGTTATCCGAATACAGCCTTATCGTTTCGCCCACCGTCCCGTCCGAACAGGACACGGCGTTTTTAAGCCTCGCTTCGTCGGTAAATTCCCCTTTTAAAGCGGCAAACAGCCGTTCTTCGGTAAAAGCGGGAATTTCCAGTTTTTTAACGCGCGATTTTACCGTGGGCAGAATAGGAAACTCGCTCTTCGCACCGATAAGGATATATGTGGCGGCGGGCGGTTCTTCGAGCGTTTTTAACAGTTTGTTCTGCGCCGCCGCGGTCATAGTGTCGCCGTTCTCTATCGCAAATATTTTCGCGTCACCTTCTACGGGCTTATAGAAACTCTTTTCAATCAGATCGTTCGCGTCGGCGACGGACACGACGTTGCCCGAAGCGGGATAAAAAACCGCGTCGGGATACTGTTTATCGTCTATCAGCCTGCACGCGCGGCAACTGCCGCACGGATCGGACTCTCTGCAGGCAATGAGTTTTACGAATATTTTAAGATATTCGGACAAACACTCCCCGTCCGAGCACAAAATAAGATACGCGTGAGACAGCGTGCCGTTTATTTTGTCGTTCTTTACGGCAGCATACGCGCCCGTTTCTTTAATCAGGGAGAGTAAATCCGTCATAAACCAACCTTAAAAACGCCTTTTTCTGCGAGCGCGGCGACGATTTTAGCGTGCGTCTGCTCTTTCGTCCCCGACGCGTCTATAACTATAAAACGCCCGGGGTTTTCTTCCGCAAGGCGTAAATACGCCGCGTACACCTTGTCGTGAAACGCCGTTCCCGACTGTTCCAGCCTGTCGCCCGCGTCCGCGCCGCCCTTGCGCCTGAACGCGAGTTCGGGCGGGAGATTTAGAAACACGGTATAGTCGGGCGTAAAATTTTTCAACGCGTAATCGTTGATTTTCGCCACGAATTCCGCACCCAGACCGCGCGCGTATCCCTGATACGCGAAAGACGAGTCGATAAACCTGTCGCACAAAACGAGTTCGCCGCAATCGAGCCGCGGCTTTACGACCTGTTTTAAAAGTTGCGCGCGCGCGGCGGCGTAAAGCAACGCTTCACACTCGTCGGTCATTTCCGAATTGTTTTTATCGAGAATAATGTTCCTTATTTTCTCGGAAATATCCGTGCCGCCCGGTTCTCTCGTAAAGTAATATTTTATCCCGTTTTCGTCGAGATAGTTTTTAAGTAGTTGTATCTGGCGCGATTTGCCCACGCCTTCGCAACCTTCGAACGTAATGAATCTGCCTTTCATAGTGATAATTCGGTTAGTATTATAATCGGTGGTAAAATCATATTATATCGCTGCAAGCGCGGACGACGGCGTTTATGAACGCAATCGCTTCGTATTGCAGGTCCGGTTGTTCGCTTTTGAAGTCGAACACGAGCAAGGTTACGCCGTCCGCTTCCGTCGTACCGACGTATTTGACGATATCGGTTACTTCTTTTTTGCCCGTCGTATCGCCGCCGTAACATTTCAGCGCGGCAAGGTTAAGTCCGTAAATCGCGTTTTCTCTGCCCGCGTTTTTTTCGTCCTCCACCGCTTTTTCGTAATTGGGTTTATTTCTTTCTTCCGCCGTCGCGAGCGACTGCTCGAACCGCGTATAACGGAAAAAGAGATTTTCCGCGTCGCACTCTAAAAGTTTTTTAAAATCGGCGGTTTCCGAACACAGTTTTTTTATTCTTTCTTTCTCGTCGGCGACGGATATTTCGCCCGCTTTGAGCGAGTTTTTATACACGCGCTTGCCCGAACGCTCGCCGAAGTGCGCTTCTATTTTCGATTCGTCCAGATTCCCGTAATCGAGCATATCCCACTCGCCCGTCGCGCCGTCTTTTAAAAATCCCGCAAGGTAGTTTTTTGCGTCGGATAAAAGCCGTTCGTAGTTATAGCCGTAAGTATCCGCGAGATCCTTCGCGCGGACGGAGCCGTCTTCTTTTTCCGTGCAGTCGGTGAAAATCACGTCCCCTTCGTAAACGGAAAGGCGGGTTGACAGAACGTTATAAGAAGAAGTGAGCGTTTCGCTCGACAGTTCTTTGACGTCGTAACTGAACGTGCCGTTTTCTTTCAGCATATCGTAAAATCTGCCGTCGTCCACCGCGGTTACGCTCTCGTCGTAATAATACTTGAAAGCCTGCCCCACGGTAAGCCTTACCGCAGACATAGTATACACGAGTTCCCAAACGACTATCGCCGCGACGGCGATTATTATCGTCAGAATCCACTCGTAAGCGAGAAAATCCGACAGTCTTTTTTTAGTAAGTTTGTTATCCATACCCCTTATTCCTTGTTTAAGGCTATCTTACGGGTTTCATCGTCGGGAACAGTATGACGTCTCTGATTGACGCGCTGTCCGTTAAAAGCATCACAAGCCTGTCCACTCCGAAACCGAGCCCGCCCGTCGGCGGCAGTCCGTATTCGAGCGCGGTAACGAAATCTTCGTCGACCTTGGCGTCGTTGCCGCCTTTCGCGCGCTTTTCTTCAACCTGTTTTACGAATCTTTCTTTCTGATCTATGGGGTCGTTCAGTTCGGAGAACGCGTTGCCCATCTCTCTCGCGTAAATGAAATACTCGAAACGCTGCGTAAACGCGGGGTCGTCGGGTTTTCTCTTGGCGAGCGGAGAATTTTCCACGGGGTAATCGTAAATTATGGTCGGCGAAACGAGTTTGTCTTCCACGAACGCGTCGAAGAACGCGATTAAAACGTGCCCTTTGGTCGCGGCGTCGCCTTCTTCTACCGTAACGCCCGCGGCTTTCGCGGCGGCGCGCGCGGCTTCGTCCGTTTTCCATTCGTCGTAATCTGCGCCTGCGTATTTTTTAACCGCTTCTTTCATCGTAAGGCGTTCCCACTTTTTGCCCATATCTATTTCAACGCCCTGATAGGTGATTTTATCCGTGCCGCACACCTTTCTCGTGATGGTCTTGTACATATCTTCTATCAGGTCCATCATCTCGAAGTAATCGCTGTACGCCTGATACATCTCCACCGTCGTGAATTCGGGGTTGTGCGAACGGTCCATACCTTCGTTTCGGAATATCCTGCCCACTTCGTACACTCTGTCGAATCCGCCCACGATTAAACGTTTTAAGTAGAGTTCCGTTTCTATGCGCAGATACATATCCATATCGAGCGCGTTAAGATGCGTTTTAAACGGTCTCGCCGCCGCGCCTATTTCGAGCGGTTGCAGAACGGGCGTATCCACTTCGAGATAGCCTATGCCGTTTAAGTAATTTCTTATTTCGCTCAGAATTTTAGAGCGCGCTATAAACGTTTTCTTTACGTCGGGATTAGCGATAAGGTCTATTTCTCTCTGGCGGTATCTCGTGTCTTCGTCTTTAAGCCCGTGATATTTTTCGGGGAGCGGAAGAAGCGACTTGGCGAGAAGTTCCACGCTCTTTGCGTGTACGGATATTTCGCCCGTGCGCGTTTTGAAAACGAACCCCGTTATTCCTATTATATCGCCTATATCGTAATCTTTGAACGCCGCGTAACCGTCGCCCAAATCGTTCACGGAAAGATAGGACTGAATAGTCCCCTTCCCGTCAAGAATAACCGCAAACGACGCTTTGCCCATAACTCTCTTGCTTATAAGCCGCCCCGCGACGCCCACAGTTTTATTTTCGTAAGCGTCGTAGTCGTCCTTTATATCCGCGGACAACGCCGTTCTTGCGTATTTCACCTTTTCGTAAGGGTTGTTGCCCGCCGATTTCAGCGCGGCGAGTTTTTCCCTGCGAATCCTTAATATTTCATTTAAATCCGTCTCCGCCGTCTGCGGAACGGCCGTCTTGTTGTCTTCCATTTGCGCCTCTCGAAAATTTTAGTTTTTTTACCGCAACTATTCGGTCAATACACTTTCTTTACGATAACGTTGAGAATGCCCGACGGTACGACTATTCTCACTTTGTCCCCCGCCTTATGCTGTAAAAGCGCGTTGCCGATGGGCGATTCGTTGGATATTCTGCCCTGCTCTACGTCCGCTTCGGTCGTGCCGACTATTTCGTAAGTGAACGATTCGCCCGTGTCCGCGTCCTCGAAGTCTACCTTACTGCCGAGCGAAACCATGCCTTTTTTGGCGGCGGCGTCGTCGATTATAACGGCGTATTTCAACTTTTCTTCTATCTCGAAGATTTCGCCCGCCACCATTGCCTGTTCGTTTTTAGCGGCGTCGTATTCGGCGTTTTCGGACAAGTCCCCGAATTCTCTCGCCGTCTTTATTCTTTCGGTTATCTCCGCGCTCTTTTCTACTTTAAGGTATTCCAACCGTTTTTCGAGTTCTTCTTTGCCTTCTTTGGTAAGCATTACTTCTTTCGCCATAATAAATTCCTCCGTTACGAAACGTTTATTTTCTATCGTCCGTAATTTAAACATTATATATAATACGCGCGGTTTTGTCAAGTAAAAGCCGCTTTGCCTAACGCTTTCGCGCCGCCGCGACGAAATTTTAACCCTTTTTTCGCCTTTTCTTCCTAAATTTTTTATAAATTTTTTCATTTTTTTGAAAAAATTTTTCATTTTTCCTTGACAAATTTACATTTTATGGTAAAATAGTATATGTAAATGAAATTAAGCGGTTGCCATAGGGGCTGCCGTGTGAGTTTTCCGGGATAATATATGAAAAAAGAAGGTCGCAAATAAAGCGACCTTCTTCTTTTGTCTGTCTTCTTTTGTCTGACGATTACTCTTTCTCGGCGTAATCTCCGCAGCAAGTGCAGTTTTCTCCGCAGCCGCAGGTTACCTTTATGCTGTCGAGACCGCAATTACACCCGTCGGAGTTATGTCTGCATTTTTCGACGTCGCATCTGATACTGTTGTTTTTCATACTATTTCTATCCTCCTTTCGCCCGAACCGCTTATTTTTGCCGAACGATTTGCGGGCTTTACTCTTTTTATTATACCTATAAGCGGAAAAACTATACCTTATTATTGTTGACTTTTACCCGCTTTTCGCGGTAAAATATTAAAAACGGAATTTCGGCGGGGTATATTCGCTTGGGTTTTCGCGCCGCGTTCCGTCCGTTCAAGGAGAACTTATGAAAGTAGTTTTAATAAAAGACGTAAAAGGTTCCGGCAAAGCCGGGGACGTGATAGAAGCCAAAGACGGCTTCGCCAACAACTATCTCATAAAGAACGGCTACGCCAAACCCGCGGACGCCGCCGCTTTAAACGAGAACAGAGCGCAGAAAGCCGCCGCGGCGTTCCACCGCGCGGAAGAATTGAAAGCGAATAAAGAGTTGAAAGAAAAAATCGACGGGCTTACCGTAACCGTTCAGGTAAAGAGCGGCGCGGCGGGCAAGTTCTTCGGCAGCGTAACGAACAAAGAAATCGCCGACAAACTCGCGGAAGAAGGTTACGTTATAGACAAAAAGAAAATCATACTTCAACCCAACATAAAGACGGCGGGGGCTTATCCCGTAACCGTTAAAATTTCGCCCGAAGAAACCGCTAAAATCACGGTCAACATCATCAACTAAGGCGAATCCCGTTTATGAAGAAAAACAAAAAACACGGCTCTGCCGTCAAGTTCGCCGTTATCGACGTCGACGAAACCACGTCCGAGCCTAAACTCGTCGAACTCTCGCAGGAAGAATACGAAGCGCGCGTCGGCGATACGGGCGAAGTCCACCCCGACTCAATCACCGTTTCCGACGAAAACCTTAAATCTGCCGGTAAACAGATCGTAATGAACAAGGTGTTCGGTTTCGACGATAAGGAAACCGTCGGAAAACGCCAGAAGTTTTTTAAAAGGCTTACCACCTGCCTTTTTATTCTACTCGTCGGCGGTGTTCTTTTTTATACCGCTTATAACGACTTCTTTTCCGAAAAGAAAACGCTTCCGCCGCAGGAATACTGGGCTAACCTGTTCGCCACCCGCTGGTATTACATACTGCTCGCCGCACTTTCGCTCTTTTTGTGCTATGCGCTTAAAGCGTTCAAACACTCGCTGCTTTCATATAAACTGAAAGGAAAGTGGAACGTCAGAGCGTGCTTTTCGACCGCCGTTTTAGGGCTTTATTATAATTACGTTACGCCGCTCGCCGTGGGCGGTCAGCCTTTCGAGATTTATAACCTTACAAAAAACGGATTTTCGGGCGGAGAAGCGTCTTCTATGACGCTGTCTTCATTTATTCTGCACCAGATTGCTTTCGTTCTCCTGGGCGTGGTTTCGCTTATTCTGTACGCGAGCAACGTGCTTAAAATTCCGCAGAATATGATCTCGGCTATCCCTAACGTCATTTCCGTCATTGCCGGCATAGGTCTCGCGCTCGCGTTTTCCGTGCCGCTTTTCGTCGTTTTGTTTTCGTTCAATTCCAGACTCGGCGAAAAAATCGTCTCTTTCGTTTTCTTTCTCGGGAAAAAGTTAAGACTGGTCAAAAACCCGAAAGAAACCAAAAAGAAAACGCTTCAAAGCCTGTCCGTAAACGCAAACTGCCTTAAAAAACTCGCCGCGCAACCCGTTCTCTTTATATCGGAATTTCTACTGAGTTTAGCGGAACAGTTAGCGCTGTGTTCTATCGCCTATTTCACTCTCAAATTTTTCGGATTCAGATGGCACTCGGATAACGAGATTTTAGAGTGGTTGCAGGTCGTTCAGTTGTGTTTTATCCTGTACGCGGCGATTTCGTTCATTCCCACGCCCGGCAACTCGGGCGCGGCGGATTTATCCTTTTACCTGCTGTTCGACACGGGGCTCGGTTTAAGCGGAACGGACACCGTTTACGGCGGTCTCGCTTTCCCCGCGATGGTGGTATGGAGACTTCTCAGTTTTTACGGGTTTATCATAATAGGATTTATATACACGACGGCGAAAAGAAACCGCCGCAAAAAATCCCCGACAAACGAAACCCCCGTATAAACGGGTTAAACAATAAAACAAACTATAAAAACGCACGTAGCGGAGCGGCGAAAATTTCGCCGCTCCGCTACGTGTTTAATTGTAATTTAACCCCAAATACTATTGATTTTATTCGGTTTTAAGCGCGGTTTTCAGGCGCGGTTTGCGTCTTTTCGGGTATAGCGCCCGCCGTCGGCAAGTTTTGCTTTAACCGGCTTGCCCTTAATATTTCTTCCGCCGCCGCAACAATCACTATCGGCAATAAAAAAACGAACGGGTCCATTGCCGCCGCCTGGTCTACCATTCCGCTCGCAGCGACGATAATTATATATGCGGGGAGATAAACGTCTTTTTTAAAGGTTTCCAACGTGATTTTGTATTTGGTAAAATAAAACCAACCCGACAGGACAATACCGACTATTCCCGTAGAAACCAGCCATTGCAAGGCGGTGTTGTGCGCGTGGATATAATTCTCCACGCCCGGTCTTATTCCCGGAACGCTCATTCCTTCAGGACAGACGAAGCCGTAACCGAAAACGGGATTTTCTATGAACTTATTCCAGCACCACGCCCAAAGTCCGTTTTTACCCGTTCTGCCGTTCGAGCCGCTGTGTTTGATTTTGTAAATGACGTCTGCGATTTTTTCGGTAACCACGCCCGTAAGCATTTCCGTTACCAGCGCAGCCAGAATAAGCGCGAATATCGTTACGAGACATTGTTTTTTACAATCCGAACGCATAACCGTGATAACGAGCGCGGGCGCGAGAACGATAAATTCGGTAATAATAACGCCCCTGCAACAGATAATCACGGGAACGAACGCGAATATCGCGCAAGGAATAAGCGCGAGATACCCGAATTTTCTTTTCCCGACCATATACAGGCATCCGGCGGAACCCAGCGTAGAAAAGATGGCGGTAGTATTCGGCGCTTCTGCGGTCGCCCAGTTTTTAATGCTGAAAATACCCCGTATCGATTGCCACGCGCGGACGTTATTCACGAAAATCTGCAAGGTGGTGAACGCCGCGCCGCAAACGAGCAGAAAGGCGAGATAGTCGCCGAGATTTTCGGTAAAATTCACCGCGATAAAATAGAGCAACAGCATAGCGGCGCTGAGCCCGAGCGTTACGAGAAACGCAGTCGCCTGAAAGTTGCTCGCTATTCCGCCGATCAGAGCGGCGACGTCAAGCGCGACGAGCGGGAAAAAGAGTTTGCCAATGCGGATTTTTCCCTTGTTTTTTATTATTCCCTTGACCACGCACGCGATAAACGCCGCGACGGCGACGCATATGCACACGGTATAAAGAGCCCAGTTTGCTTCGACTACGATATCCTTTACGCAGAACCCCGCAAAAAGCACGGGGCAGAAAATATTTTTAACGTCGTCGCACACGGCGAGAATAACCGATACGAGCAACGCGAGAACGCATATACACGCCGAATTCAATCCCGCCGCCCAGCACGCGAACGCGAACAGGAATACGCAGGGAACGACGTAATAAGACTGCAAAGCGGCTTTTAATTTATTGAACATCAACCGTTTTCCTTTTCGTTTTTTAACCCGTTCACGAACTTTTCTATCTTATCCATAGCAACGACAAGATTTTTCATCGAATACGCGTAAGAAATGCGGACGTAATACTTTCCGAATTCTCCGAACGCGTCTCCCGGAACGACCGCTATTTTTTCTTTTTCCAACAGTTTAAGCGCGAATTCCGCGCCCGTCATGCCGGTGTTTTTAACGCACGGGAATATGTAGAACGCGCCTTTCGGTTCAAAACAGGTAAGCCCCGCTTCGGTAAGTCGTTTATACACGTATTTTCTGCGGGAATCATATTCTTCGCACATTTCCCTGACGCATTTAAAACCGTCTTCGCGGCATTGTTTTAAGCCTGCGAGCGCGCCGTACTGCGAAAAACTCGGAGCGCAAATAGACGCGTACTGGTGAATTTTCAAAAGCGCGCTCGTTACGGGCGCGGGCGCGCAGACGTAACCCACTCGCCAGCCCGTCATAGCGAACGCCTTGGAAAAGCCGCTTATCAGCGCGACGCGCCCCTGCATTTCGGGAAAAGCCGCAATCGAGCAATGCTTTTCGCCGTAAGACAATTCGGCGTAAATTTCGTCGGAAATAACGAACAGGTCGTGCTTTAATATAAACGGAATAATGCGTTCCACGTCTTTTTTAGTCATAACCCCGCCCGTCGGGTTATTGGGATAGGGAAAAATAAGCACTTTAGTGCGGTCGGTAACCGCTTTTTCGAGATTTTCGGGCGTTAAGATAAACCCGTTCTCTCCGTCGCATTCGACGGAGACCGCTTTCGCGCCGCAAAGTTCCACGCACGGTCTGTACGAAACGTAACTCGGGTCGGGAACAAGCACTTCGTCCCCGCTGTCCACGAGCGCGCGGAGAGTGATGTCAATCGCTTCGCTCGCGCCCATGGTGACGACCGTTTCGTCCACGGAAAAACGCACGTTAAACGCCGCCGCGAGATAATCGGAAATTTCCTTGCGGAGTTGAAGAAGTCCTTTGTTTGAAGTATACTGCGTATACCCTTTTTTGATAGCGGAAATGCCCGCTTCGCGAATAGCCCAGGGCGTAACGAAATCGGGTTCGCCGACGCCGAGAGAAATAATATCGTCCTGTCCCGCGGCAAGATCGAAAAACTTTCTTATACCGGACGGCGCGATGTTTTTCGCTTTATCGGTTACGAAATCTCTCATGCCTGATATATCTGCCTTTTATGTTCGTCTGCGGGTTTGGTTATCTGCCCTTCTATTTTGTACTTTTTAAGGATAAAATGCGTCTGAACGCCCGTTATGCCGTCGATAACCGACAGTTTTTCCGCGACGAACCGCGCTATATCCGATATATTTTCGCCTTCTACGAACACGGCAAGGTCGAATCCGCCGCTCATAAGGTACAGACTTTTGACTTCGTCGAAATCGTAAAGGTCTTCCGCATAAGAATCGAAGCCTTTGAGTTTCTGCGGCGCGACTTTTACTTCAATCATCGCCTGAACGCTTTTCGCGCAGATGACTTCGGTGTTCAAGATTGCGGAATACTTAACGATTGCGCCCGATTTTTCAAGGTCTTTTACCGCCGTTTCCACGTCGGAGACAGGCGCGCCGATAATATCGGAGAGTTGCGCGTAAGAATAGCGCGCGTCTTCGGTGAGAAGTTTGATTATCTGTTTTTTCAGTTTTTCCATATATACCCCGATTATAAGTATTATATATATTGTATACTCTAAAACGCTTTTTGTCAATGAACGGGCTTGATTTTTTATTCCGCTTATGATAAAATAAAAAAACCGAACGGAAACGGAGCGGAATATGGTCAGAATCTGGGCTAAACTCATAAAAAACGATAAAATTATAAAGCAGACCGTTTACGAGCGCGAAGGCGTTACCGACTATTCGGTTTTTTTCGAATACGTCAGGGATATTTGCGAAGCGCTCGACTGCCCTACGCCCGTCGTCATAAAAACGCACCTTTTCAATTACGCCAAGTACAACACGGTAAAATTTAAAAGCGACGATTTCGTCGAAAAAACAGATTTCGATAAACTCGTTCTCGAAAACGCCTTGCTGTAATCGCGCGGAACGCCGCCGTCCGACTGTCAGCCCGTATTATTCAGCCCCGCGTATTATACCGTATAAAAATTTTAATTCGGGCAATAATAACCCTATAAAACCAAGGGGGTTATTTTTTTATGGCTAATATGCTTACGACAAAAGAAGCCACGCTTTTATCCGACCTTCTCGTTTACGAAGAAAGCGCGTGCAAAAAGGCAAGACTTTACGCGAGAACGCTGACCAACAAAAAATTAGCGGACGATTTGAATAAAATCGCCGACGGACACGAAAAACGCTTCAACGCGCTTTTCGAACTTTTATAAGGAGACGGTATGACTCACGAATACAAAGCGGATATTACTCTCAACGAAAAGGACAGTCTGCAAGACTTGCTTAACCTTGAAAAAACAATGGTGAAAACCTATTCCACCGCAATAACCGAAGGCGCGAGCAAAGGTTTCCGCACGCTGATTAAGGCGCACTGGAACGACTCGGCGGAAACGCAGGCGGACGTTTTCTTTTTAATGACCGAACTCGGTTACGCAAAGGTGGAAAGCGCGCCCGAGAATGTTCTTTCCGAACAGAAAAATAAATTTTCCAAAATAAAAAGCCAACTCGCTTAAAACTGTTTACAAATCCCGATTGTTGTGGTACAATAATCGCGAAGGTTTTCGGAAAACACTTCGTTAAAAAAACCGAAAAAGAAAACATAAATCCTTTTTCGGTTTGCGGAAAAGGATTTTTTTATGATTAAACGCACTAAACCCATAGCCCGCGCGGGGCTTATTGCCGCGCTCTACGTCGTTCTCTCGCTCGTAACTTTCTCCGTGGCAAGCGGCGCGATTCAGTTCCGCCTGTCCGAAGGGCTTACGCTGCTTGCCCTTATCTTTCCCGAAGCGCCCGTCGCCCTGCTCGTCGGGTGTGCGCTCATTAACCTTATAACCGGTTGCGCGCTTTACGACGTGATTTTCGGAAGTCTTATCACGTTCGTCGCGGGGGTGCTGACTTTTTTTGCGGGCAAACTTCTGAAAAAAACCGCCGCGCGGATTATCGCGGGCGGAATTTTCCCCGTACTGCTGAACGCGTTTTTGTTGCCGCTTATCTGGTATTTCTGCTACGGCGAACTCGAATACGCGTATTATTTGCAGGTTTTATTCCTGCTTGCGAGCGAAGGCGCGTCCGTTTACGTTTTCGGAACGATTTTCTATCTCGCGATAAAACGCCTTCGCGAAAAAAACATAGATTTCCTTTTATAACCGATTACAGCCGACTGCGGCGGCGGTTGTGTGTCGGATATTTCCGTGCTTTCGGCTTGCCGCACGAGAGTTTGCCGCAAGATTAAACTCAGTCGTCTTTTCCGCGTTTGCCCGACGCGTCGTCTATCGCGCCCAAAATGGCGCACAGTATTCCGCCCAGCGGAAACACCACCCAACCCGGGTGCCATAAGTTCCATAAAAATCCGAGCGAGAGAAACGCGCCCGTCGCAACGAGCATAACGAGTCCCGAGAAACGGCTTAATCCCGTTTCTTTTTTCTTTGCCCGCGCGTATTCGGGAGCGCACGCTCTCACCGCGTTTGAAAAACCGAGACCGCCCACTATAAACAGGGCGACCGCCGCGAATATGAGCGCAAACCCGACCGACAGCGCAACCGACCATACGACCACTTTCGCGGACGGATATAATTCGGATAATCCGCAAGCCGTAAACGCCGCCGCCGAAAGAACACAAAGGCATACGCCGACGGATATTCTCTTCGCGAAAGACTGCATGGCGGGTTTCCAGCGTTCGTCGTCTATGCTTAAAAAATACACCGTGTTTTTTATGCCCGCGTAAACGATACATGTTACGCCCGCCGCAATCAGCGCGAGCATAACGATTGTTCCGTAAACCGCGAAGTCGGGAATTAAAATGCCCACCAGCACTATTTCGATAATCGCCGCGAATATGACGCCGAGCCCCGCGCATAATATCGCCGTGAACGCTTTTCTCCACTCCGCGGGTCTTTCCGCGACTATTTCGTCGGCAAGATCTCCTTTGATATCGTCGCCGCTTTCGCGGCGTTCGGCGCGTTCGCCCCGCCCGTTTTCACCGCGGGGGCAGTCGTTTACGCACGCGCCCGAGTCGTCGCAGTCGGCAACGCCGTCCTTTTCGCCGCAAGTCCGATACCTGTCTTTAAGCATACTGTCCACGGTAACGCCGAAAAGTTCGGACAGCGGAATAAGTATAGCGGTATCGGGGAAACTGTCTCCCTTTTCCCACTTACTTATCGCCTGGTTTGTTACGCCGAGTTTATCGGCGAGTTCCGTCTGAGTCCAGCCCTTTTCTTTGCGCATTGCGCAGAGATTTTTTGCAAATTCGTTCATAATCTTTCTCCTTGCGTTATCTTTCTTATTCGGTTTAATATAAGTTTATACGTAAATTCTCCGCTTTTTAAGAGCGAACCGTTTTCCGCTTTGCGCCCCGCCGCGCCTTTATCCGCCGCGATTGCCTATTCCCTTTACGGATAACAGTCGTTTCT
>CAMEHL010000007.1 GCA_945917475.1 uncultured Clostridia bacterium
AAGCCGTTTGGGAACGATTATAAGTTTCTTTATCTGCTTATCGGCGAGTTCCGCAGCGAGTTTTTCGTCTTTGAAAATAATTTCTTTCGCCGTCTGCTCGTCGCATTCCGTCGGAACGGTTATTCTGCCGCGCATTTTACTGTTAATCTGTACCGCAACTTCAACTTCGTCGAGTGTGAGCGCGCTTTCGTCGCATACAGGGAATTCGCAAGTGAAAACGGAATTTTTGTTGCCGAGCATTTCGTGTATTTCTTCCGAGAAGTGCGGTGCGCACGGCGCGAGAAGAAGCACGAATTTATTGAAACATTCTTTAAAGAGTTTAACGTTTTTCTGCCCGGTTAGTCCGTCGTATTTATAAAACGCGTTGACGAGTTCCATAAGTCTTGCGACGGCGGTGTTGAACGAGAAGCCATTTAAATCTCTGTCGACGCATTTTATCGCGTAATTCGTGGCGAATAAAAGATCTTTTTCGTCTTTTCCGACTTCGTTATAACTGTTAGCGGGCGTTTCAACGAGTTTTATGCAAAGTCTTTCCACACGGTCGAGAAATTTGGTAATCGCTTTGATTCCGTCGTCGTTCCATGGACCGCCTTCGGTATAAGAAAAACCGAACATAAGGTAAAGCCTTAAAACGTCCGACCCGTATTTTTCGACGTAGGGATCGGGTGCGATTATGTTTCCTTTGGATTTGCTCATTCTGTATCCGTCCGGTCCTAAAATAACGCCTTGGTGAACGAGAGACTTAAAAGGCTCGTCGAATTTGAGATAACCCATATCTCTCAAAGCCTTCGTGATAAATCTCGAATACAAAAGGTGCATGCAGGCGTGTTCCGCACCGCCGACGTATTTGTCTACAGGCAGAATTTTATTGATTATTTCCGGATCAAACGGTTCTTTTGCGTTGTGCGCGTCGGGGTATCTTAAATAATACCAACTCGAACATACGAATGTATCGAGCGTGTCGGGGTCTCTGTGAGCAGGTCCGCCGCAAACGGGGCAGGTGGTTTCCATAAAACCTTTGTGTTTTGCGAGCGGAGACTCTCCATCTGGCGTAAATTCGACGTCGTAGGGGAGTTTTACGGGTAAATCTTCGTAAGGTACGGGAACGGCGCCGCATTTTTCGCAATGAATAACGGGGATAGGCGCGCCCCAGTAACGCTGACGGGAAACGAGCCAGTCGCGCAGTCTGTAATTCGTTTTATGTTCGCCTTTTCCTTCTTTCGCGAGCGTGTTGAGAATGGCTTTTCTCGCTTCTTCGCTCGTCATACCGTCGAAACCGGGACTATTGATTACTATTCCGTCTTCGCAGTAGGGAAGAGCGTCGTTGCAACCTACGCCTTTTATGACGCGGTTAACGGGTATGCCGTATTTTTCCGCAAAAGCAAAATCTCTGTCGTCGTGCGCGGGAACGCCCATAACCGCACCCGTTCCGTAAGAATAAAGAACGTAGTCGGCGGCGTAAATGGGGACGGATTTTCCGT
This sequence comes from uncultured Clostridia bacterium, assembly GCA_945917475.1. Lineage (GTDB taxonomy): Bacteria > Bacillota > Clostridia > Christensenellales > Borkfalkiaceae > UBA1259. The sequence continues at coordinate 1,482 of CAMEHL010000007.1, forward strand.
TTATCGGGTTTATTGCGTTGTGTCCTATATAAACGCCCGTTTTCTCGCGAGCGGTGGAAAGTCTGTCGATTTCGTTTGTTTTCGAAGTCTGCAGAATATAATCTTCCACGGCTTGTTTCTGCTTTTCGGAAGTAAGTTTTTTAACGAGCGGATGTTCGGGGGCGAGAACGACGTAAGATACGCCGAAAAGAGTGTCGGCGCGCGTGGTGAACACTTTGAATTTATCGCCGCTTTCACAAGTGAACTCTATTTCGCCGCCCGTCGATTTTCCGATCCAGTTTTTCTGCATCAGTTTAGTTTTTTCAGGCCAGTCGAGATCTTTCAAGCCTTGCAAAAGTTCTTCCGCATAGTCGGTTATTTTAAAGAACCACTGCGTAAGGTCTTTTTTCACGACGGTAGAACCGCAGCGTTCGCAAGAACCGTTTACGACCTGTTCGTTAGCGAGAACGGTTTTACACGAAGGGCACCAGTTCACGGGCGCTTCTTTTCTGTAAGCGAGCCCTTTTTCGTAGAGTTTTAAAAACAGCCATTGCGTCCATTTGTAATAATCTTCTTCGCAGGTTTTGATTTCAGCGCTCCAATCGAACAACGCTCCCATTTCTTTAAGCGTTTCTTCCATATTAGCGATGTTTTTTTCGGTGGAGTCTTTGGGGTGAACGCCCGTTTTGATAGCGTAATTTTCCGCGGGCAGACCGAACGCGTCGAATCCCATAGGCTGAAAGACTTCGTAGCCTTTCATTTTTTTGTATCTTGCAAAACTGTCGGTAGGTCCGTAGTTATACCAATGCCCGAGATGCAATTTAGCGGCTGAAGGATAAGAGAACATTTCAAGACAATAATATTTCTTTCCGATGTTTTTCGGATTGAATTTCGCAAGTTTTTCTTTTTCCCATCTTTCTTGCCATTTTTTTTCGATTTTCTTTAAGTCCATAAAGCGTTTCAGTCTCCTTGGTTCATTAAATAAATTTAAATAAACGAACTAAATGTTATTATATATTATTATAAGAGATAAGTCAAGCATAACCGCGCGGATATGCGCCGCGAATTTGTTTTTTTAGGGTGCATTACAGAACCGTTTTGTCGGATTTTACGTTAAACGCTTAAAAAAATGCCTGAACGTCTGATTTTATCCGTTAATAAATTTACAAAACCTAAAAAAAATGTTATACTGAAAAAGACTAAAAGAAAAGGAAAGCGATAATGTTGAAACAGCCTTACGAGAAAATCGGCGACCTTGAAAAATTTTTCCCTTCTCTATACGGAAAAGATTATTCGGAGCAGAAAAACAGATACGAAAAAGCATTTGAAAAGTTTAAATCGTTGTTCGGCGTCAATGCCGCTTACGTGGCGTCGTCAAGCGGGCGCGTCGAAGTCATCGGAAATCATACCGACCATAACGGCGGCAGAGTTATTTCCTGTGCGATAAGCCTTGACAGTCTTGCGTTTTTTCTTCCGGACGAAAGCGGCGTTATTCGCGTCGTGAGCGAAGGTTATAAAGATATAGTCGTCGATACCGTGAACGTCGGCGGGTATAAACAGGGAACTTCTTCTGCTCTCGTCTGCGGGGTAGTTGCCTGGCTTAAAGAGAACGGCTATAAAGCGGGCGGGTTCAAGGCTTACGTTACGAGCAACGTTTGCGGCGGAGCGGGTATTTCGAGTTCGGCGTCTTTCGAAGTTCTGGTTTGTGAAATATTGAATTTTTTATATAACGACGGCAAACTTACCGCTGAACAGAAAGCGATTGCTTCTCAGTATGCCGAAAACGTGTATTTCGGGAAACCGTGCGGACTTCTCGATCAGTCTGCAATCGCATACGGAGGACTAAAAAAGTTGGATTTTTCCGAAAAAGGAAAAATTAAAGTTACCGAGATAAACAGCACTTTATCCGATTATTCGCTGATACTTATAAATACGGGCGGTAGCCACGCCGATCTTACGGACGAATACGCAGCCGTGCCTGCGGAAATGTTTTCCGTCGCAAAGGCGTTCGGCAAAAACAGACTTATAGAACTTGACGAAAATGAATTTTATAACGGAATTCAATCACGCTGCAAAGGGTTGTCGGACAGGGCAGTTTGCCGTTCCGTTCATTTTTACGAAGAAAACGCGCGTGTAGACAGGGCGGAAAAAGCGTTAAACGAAGACGATTACGGCGAGTTTTTATCCTGCATTAATGAGTCGGGCGCAAGTTCGCTGTGGAAATTACAGAACTGTTTTGTGTCCGGCTCGCGCGAACAGCCTATACCCAGGGCGATTGCGCTTACAGGGAGACTTTTCAAAAACGGTGCAAACCGCGTTCACGGCGGCGGTTTTGCAGGGTGTATATTAAACGTCGTTAAAAACGACGAAGCGGAAGAGTTCGTAAGACTTGCCGAGAAATATTACGCGAAAGAAAACGTAATTGTTCTCCACGTTCGTTCGGTTGGTGCAATTGTTTTATAAATCCTAATGATTTTAACTATTATTATGTCTGGCATAATTGTCTTTTATATTGTGTAAAGGACTGTTTTTTTGGAGATTGATATGGAAACGAATATATATACAAATCCGTTGATTACAAGATACGCTTCGCGTGAGATGGCGGAAAACTTTTCCGACGATAAGAAATACCGTTTATGGCGAAAACTCTGGATTGCGCTTGCGGAGAGCGAGAAAGAGTTGGGGTTGAATATAACCGACGAACAGATTGACGATTTAAAAAAATATGCGGACGATATAAATTACGACGTGGCGAACGAATTCGAGAAAGACGTCAGGCACGACGTTATGGCGCACGTAAAAGCGTACGGTTTTCAGGCGAAGAAAGCGGCGGGTATAATCCATCTCGGCGCGACAAGTTGTTTTGTTACCGACAACGCTGAAATCATAGTTATCGACGACGCGCTCTCTATCGTTTTATCCAAACTCGTAAACGTTATAAATAATCTTAAAAACTTCGCTTTGAAATATAAAGATTTACCTACGCTCGGCTTTACGCATCTGCAACCCGCGCAGTTGACTACGGTCGGTAAACGTGCGACATTGTGGCTTGAAGATTTGATGTCGGATTACGACGAACTTACAGATCTTAAAAATAAGATTAAACTTCGCGGCGTAAAAGGTACTACGGGCACTCAGGCGAGTTTTATGGATCTTTTCGATAACGACGAAGAAAAGGTGAAAAGCCTTGAAAAACGCGTTGTCGGCAAGATGGGCTACGACAAGGTTTATGGAGTTACCGGACAGACTTATCCGAGAAAGTTCGATTACAACGTTTTATCCGTATTATCGCAGATAGCGCAGAGCGCGTACAGATTTGCAAACGATATCAGATTGTTGCAGAGTATGAAAGAAATTGAAGAACCGTTCGAGAAAAACCAGATTGGTTCTTCGGCAATGGCGTACAAGAGAAATCCTATGAGAAGCGAAAGACTGTGTTCGCTTGCGCGGTACGTTATGACTATGCCGACTAACGCCGCTTTCACTGCCGCTACGCAGTGGTTTGAAAGAACGCTTGACGATTCGGCGAATAAACGCATATCCATTGCGCATAGTTTTCTCGCGATTGACGGTGTTTTAAGACTATATATGAATATTACCGAAAATCTCGTCGTATACGATAAGGTTATTGAAAAGCACGTGAGAGAAGAACTTCCGTTTATGGCTACGGAAAACATTATAATGGAATGCGTTAAAGCAGGCGGAGACAGGCAGGTTCTGCACGGCGGAATACGCGACAATTCTATGAAAGCCGCCGAAAACGTTAAAAAATACGGGAAAGAGAACAACCTTATTCAACTGATTGCCGAAGACCCGTTGTTTGCTGCCGTTAAAGACAATCTTTCCGACGTACTCGACCCGTATAAATACACGGGAAGAGCCGCGTCTCAGGTTACCGAATATATATCGGAAGAAGTCGACCCCATTCTTCAAAAACACGCTAATCTATTGGGACTTAAAGGAAATATCACCGTCTGACGGATGCGGCGACTCGTAAAATCAGCCTTATTCAAGCGGATTAAGGCGTAATACGATAAACACGCATTTTATTCGGAACTTACTGTCGTTTATACGGTTGTAATTCCTACAATATTTAATTCGTATTGCGAATTAAGTCGAAAATAAAATAGAAAAATTTGAGACAAATACTTTAATTCGGTTGCAAATCGCACCGATTTGTTGTAAAATCTATAACTGTTGTAAAATAATATTTTCTACCGTTCGATACAATCCGAAAGAATTGCTTCTTTTCGTAATCGGTTGAAAACACGGAGATAACGATGGATAAAATTATACCCGTTGTGGTAATAAAAGACGTAAACGATACCGTTCCCACGCTTAAAGCGTTAAAAGACGGTGGAATAAACTGCGCGGAAATAACGTTCAGAACCGCTTGCGCGGCGGAAGCGATTGCGCTCGGCGTTAAAGAGTTCCCCGATATGAATATCGGCGCGGGTACGGTTATAAATTCCGAACAGGCGAAAAAAGCGGTTAGCGCGGGCGCTAAGTTTCTCGTTTCGCCCGGGGTTTCGGCGGACGTGGCGGAATTTGCGAAAGAGAAAGGAATACCTTATTATCCGGGCTGCGTAACGCCGACCGAAATAATGCAGGCGTTGGAATTGGGGATAAGCATAATAAAATTCTTCCCCGCCAACGTTTACGGCGGCTTAAAAGCAATGAAGGCGCTTGCCGCACCGTTCCCGCAGATTAAGTTTATCCCCACGGGAGGCGTGGATTTGGAAAATTTATCCGAGTTTTTGTCTTTTGATAAGATTTATGCCGTTGGCGGAAGTTTTATGATGAAAGGCGATATAAGAGAAAACTGTAAGAAAATTAACGCGGTTCTCGCCGCGCTGTGAAAGGTTGAAAGATGAGAGTAGTTACTTTTGGTGAACTTATGTTAAGGCTCGCGCCCGAAGGGTATCTCCGCTTCGTGCAGAGCGATAAATACGAAGCCACTTTCGGCGGAGCGGAAGCGAACGTTGCGGTGTCGCTGGCTAATTACGGCGTGAACGCCGCGTTCGTCAGTAAACTTCCCGAACACGAGATAGGTCAGTGCGCGGTCAATTCTCTGAGAAAATTCGGCGTTGATACGTCGGAAATCGTCAGGGGCGGCGCGAGAGTAGGAATATATTATTGTGAAAAAGGCGCAAGTCAGAGACCGAGCAAGGTTATCTACGACAGAGCGGGCAGTTCTATCGCTTGTGCGGAAAGAACCGATTTTAACTGGGAAAAGATATTGAACGGCGCGGATTGGTTTCATTTTACGGGTATTACTCCCGCGCTTTCCGACAACGTTGCAGATATTACGCTCGACGCGCTTAAAGTATGCAGAAGTAAGGGCATAACCGTTTCCTGCGACCTTAATTTCAGAAAGAAATTGTGGAGCAAGGATAAAGCGGGCAAGGTTATGGGCGAACTTATGCAGTACGTTGATTATTGTATCGCCAACGAAGAAGACGCGAAAGACGTTTTCGGTATAGAAGCGGATAATACCGATATAACGAGCGGCAAACTCGACAGAAACGGATATATATCCGTCGCCAGAAAACTTACCGACAGATTTTCTTTTAAGGGCGTCGCGATAACGCTTCGCGAAAGTCTGTCTGCAAACGACAATAACTGGTCGGGTATGCTTTATACGGGCGATAAAGCGTATTTTTCAAAAAAATACGCTATGCACATTGTCGATAGGGTCGGCGGGGGAGATTCGTTCGGCGGCGGGCTTATTTATTCTCTTGCAAACGGTTACGACCCGCAGAAAGCGATTGAATTTGCCATTGCCGCAAGTTGCCTTAAACATTCTATAGAAGGGGACTACAATATGGTTTCTCTTAAAGAAGTTGAAACTCTTGCCGGCGGAGACGCGAGCGGAAGAGTTCAGAGATAAATTTAAGGATAATAATTAATCGGCGCGAGCGGTCGCGCAAAACTTAAAGCGATTACAGGGGTATGTGTAATAAAAGCAGAGTGCTGCCCAAAGGAAATTGAGCAACGCCTTGCAGGATTGTCCTGCAAGGCGTTGCTGACTTTAAATGTTTTTATGATTTATTATTTATAATAACTAAAAAAATTTATGAGCGTTGTCGTAACGACTTAAAGCGCAACTAATTAGCATATATTTATCCTTTTTTTATCATATTGTTTGACAAATACTCCTTCGTTGTGTATACTCTATATATAGGTAGGGGTTTTATGCGAAAATTTGCTTTGTTTAACCGATTTTACCGTTATTTTTTCGGGGGTTATTTATCGATTAGCGGTCGGTCGGGCAAATATTCGCGGTTTCTTTTTTGAAATTTCTTTCATTGTTTTTTTGAATTTTTTTAACCGCCTTTTTTTCGGGGCGGTTTTTTTACGGAGGAAAATATGTTTTGGGATTATCTTATGCTTGCGCTTTATGCAGTCGGCATGGTGGCGATTGCCGTCTACACCAAAAACCGTTCTAAAACCGTGAACGACTTTTTGCTTGCAGGCAAAAAGGGGCTTAACGGATGGATGACGGCGTTCGCTTACGGCACTACCTATTTTTCGGCGGTTATTTTTATAGGGTATGCGGGCAAGTTCGGCGCGCAATACGGGCTTGCGGCGGTCTGGATAGGAATAGGCAACGCCGTTTTAGGTTCGCTTGTAGCCTGGCTTTTGATGGCTAAGCGTACCAAAAATATGACTTCTCGTTTACAGGCAAAAACGATGCCCGAGTTTTTTGAAAAGCGTTACGGCAGCAGATCCTTGAAAATCGTGTCCGCGGTTATCATTTTTATTTTCCTTATTCCGTATTCCGCGTCTGTCTATAACGGGCTTTCGAGCCTGTTTGAAACCGTATTCGGTATTAAGGGTTGGATTGTTATGATTGCACTTGCGGCGATTACCGCGCTGTATCTTTTCTTCGGCGGCTATTTCGCTACCGCGCTCTCCGACTTTATTCAGGGTATTATAATGCTTATCGGCGTGTTTTTGATGGTGTTCTGTTTTATGAACAGCAGTCAGGTCAACTGGGATATTTCCGCGCTCGCCGACGACGTGAATAAAACCTGGTTTACGTTCAATTCGGATAAGAAAGGTATTTACGGCAGCACCGTTACGCTGATTTCGCTTATTCTGCTTACTTCGGTCGGCGTGTACGGCTTGCCGCAGACAGTTCATAAATATTATGCCGTGAGAGATAAAAAGGCAATTACGCAGGGGACGGTCGTCAGTACCGTTTTCGCGCTTATTATAGGATTCGGCGCATACTTCGTCGGTAGTTTGTCGGGACTGTTCCCTGAAACTGCTGGGCTTAATTCCGATTATATCGTTCCTACAATGTTGAAATTAGTTGTTCCCGCAGGGCTTATGGGGATTATTGCCGTTCTCATTTTGTCCGCAAGTATGTCCACGCTGTCGTCCGTCTCGCTTACGAGCGCGTCAGTCGTCGCGGTGGATCTATATAAAGGAAATATCAACAAAAACGCGTCGGATAAAAAGGTCAACACGCTTATGCGCATATTGTGTCTTGTGTTTATCGCTATCTCTTTAACGCTCGCCGTCCTTAACGAAAAATTCCATATTTCCGCTATCGCATATCTTATGGGTCTTTCCTGGGGAACTCTTTCCGGGTGTTTTACGGGGCCGTTCGTGCTAGGGCTTATGTCTAAAAAAATAACGAAGGCGGCTGCGTGGACTTCGGTTATAAGTTCGCTCGTTCTGACTGTGGGACTTATTCTGTTTTTCGGGTACGACTTAAACGGCTATTCCTGCTCGCTCGGCACGGCGATTAAAAGCGGTATAGGTTGCTCGCCTACGATCGGCGTTATATGTATTATATTTTCGGTAATTATTACTTTCGTCGTAAGCCTGTTCACAAAAGCGCCCGAAGAAAAAATAATATACGACGCTTTCGATAAAACGATTGAAAACGAAATCAAATAGTGATAAAATGTTTTAAGAGGGTTTTTTATGATTTGGTCAAAGGAAGAAACGCTTTCCAGAAAAGAAATCGAATCTATTCAGTTGGAACGGCTTAAAGAAACCGTGCATAAAGTATACGACAGAGTTCTGCCTTATCGCGCCAAGATGGACGCGGCGGGCGTTAAGCCCGACGATATAAAGTCGCTTAAAGATTTGAGCAAACTCCCTTTCGTTACCAAACAGGACATGCGCGACAATTATCCGTTCGGTCTGTTTGCCTGCGACAGAGACGATCTAGTGCGTATTCACGCGTCCAGCGGCACGACGGGGAAACCTACCGTCGTCGGTTACACTAAAAGCGATATGCAGGTCTGGACGGAATGCGTTTCGCGTATCGCCTGCATGGGCGGCGCTACGAAAAAAGATATTGCGCAGATTTGTTTCGGTTACGGTATGTTCACGGGTGCGCTCGGACTTCATTACGGTCTTGAAAATATCGGCGCAACGGTTATTCCGTCGTCTACGGGTAATTCCGAAAAGCAGATAATGTATATGCGCGATTTCGGAACTACTCTTCTGGTTGCGACCCCGTCTTATGCTTTAAGACTTGCGGAAGTGGCGCGTTCTATGGGGATTGATCCCGAAAAAGACCTTAAGGTCAAAATAGGGTTATTCGGCAGCGAACTTCTGACCGATTCTATGCGTGCGGAAGCGCATAAATACTGGGGTAAAGATATGCTTATTACCTCTAACTACGGCATGAGCGAACTTATGGGACCGGGCGTTTCCGGCGAATGCGAGCAACTGTGCGGTATGCATATTAACGAAGATTTTTTTATTCCCGAAATAATCGACCCCGAAACGGGCGAAGTAAAACCCGAAGGCGAGAAAGGCGAACTCGTCATCACCTGCATAAAAAAGAACGGCTTGCCTCTTATCCGTTACAGAACAAAAGACATCACGAGACTTTTCTACGAACCGTGCAAATGCGGAAGAATGTTCGTGAGAATGGAAAACCTGTCGGGGCGGAGCGACGATATGCTTAAAATACGCGGCGTAAACGTGTTCCCCGGGCAGATAGAAGACGTTATTTTAGCGTTTAAAGAACTCGGTCCGCATTATGAAATCATTGTCGAGCGCGAAGGGTATTCGGACAAACTCACTATCCGGGTAGAATTGCTGAAATCCACAGACTCCTATGCGGAACTCGATAATTTAAGCAAATCAATAAGGTACAAACTGCACGTCGTTTTAGGGCTTGACGCAAACGTGCTTTTAGAATCGCCCAACACTCTTCAACGTTTCGAAGGAAAAGCGAAAAGAATAAAAGATTTAAGGAAATTATAAGTTATGAAAGAAAAAAAACTGATGCTTGGCAATGAAGCGATTGCAAGGGGCGCGTTTGAAGCGGGCGTTAAAGTTTCGAGCGCGTATCCGGGCACTCCTTCAACCGAAATAAGCGAGTTTCTCGCAAAATACGAAGAAGTTTATACCGAATGGGCGCCCAACGAGAAAGTTGCGGTCGAAGTGGCGATAGGCGCGTCTTATTCGGGCGTCAGAAGCCTTGCTTGCATGAAGCACGTAGGGCTTAACGTGGCGAGCGACCCGCTATATACTTTTGCGTATACGGGTGTGAACGGCGGTTCGGTTATCGTCGTTGCGGACGACCCGGGACTGGCGAGTTCTCAGAACGAACAGGATACGAGAATGATTGCGAGAAGCGCGCACGTTCCGCTTTTAGAACCGTCCGACAGCGGCGAGGCAAAGGAATTTATCAAATTCGCTTACGAATTGAGCGAAAAGTACGATACGCCTGTAATTCTCCGCACTACTACCAAACTCTCGCACTCGCAAAGCGTAGTTTCTTTGTGCGACAGAACGGAAATTCCCGATAAACCATACGAAAGGAACGTAAAAAAATACGTTATGATGCCCGGTTCTGCGATAGGCAGACATATCGTCGTTGAAGACAGGGAAAACAGGTTGCAGAACGACTGTTCGGATTTTTCCGTAAACAGAGTCGAATACAACGACAAAAAAATAGGTTTCATTACGAGCGGTATTCCTTATCAATACGTTAAAGAAGCCGTACCCGAAGCGAGCGTGCTTAAACTCGGAATTATAAATCCTTTGCCGAAAAAAATTATTGAAGAATTTATAAAAACCGTTCAGACCGTTTACGTCGTTGAAGAATTGGAACCCGTTATCGAAGAGCAAATCCGATCTTGGGGTTACGACGTTAAGGGTAAAGAGCTTTTTACGAAACAGGGCGAATACAGCGCGAATATGATTAAAAAAGCGTTGTTCGGCAGAGACGATAAGGTTTTTGAACAGGAAAAGACTCCTAACCGTCCGCCTATTTTGTGTCCCGGTTGTCCGCACAGGAGCGTATTTTCCGTTTTGAATAAACTGAAAATCCATGCGGCGGGCGATATTGGTTGCTATACTCTCGGCGCTGTCGCGCCGCTATCCGTTATCGATACTACGGTTTGTATGGGCGCGAGCATTTCCGTTCTTCACGGAATAGAAAAAGCGAAAGGCAAAGAGTTTATTAAAAACTGGGTAGCCGTTATAGGCGACTCCACCTTCCTGCATACGGGAATTAATTCGCTCGTTAATATGGTTTATAACAAAGCGACGGGAACGGTAATAATTCTCGACAACAGAACGACGGGTATGACGGGACATCAGCAACACGCGGCGACGGGGAAAACGCTTAAGGGCGAAAGCACTTACGCGATAGACTTCGCTACGTTGTGCAGGGCGATAGGCGTTCCTAACGTTATAGAAATAGACGCGTTCGACGTTGTTCGGCTTGAAAAGACCGTTAAAGAAAGCGTAAACGGAGACATTCTTACGGTAATTATCGCCCGTGCGCCGTGCGCGCTCTTAAAAGGTCTGAAATTCCCGAATATATGCACGGAGATTCACGAAAAATGCAAAAAATGCGGAATGTGCCTTAAAATAGGCTGTCCCGCAATCACCAAAAACGAAGACGGAACGGTCAAAATAGACAAAACCATGTGTAACGGTTGCGGACTCTGCAAAAATTACTGTAAGTTCGGCGCTCTGGAAATACGGGAGAAAGAGTAATATGAAAAACGTTAATATAATGGTCGTAGGAGTCGGCGGTCAGGGGACGCTTTTAACAAGCAGGATTATAGGTAAAACCGCGCTGAATAATGGTTACGACGTGAAACTTTCCGAAGTCCATGGCATGGCTCAGCGCGGCGGCAGCGTCGTTACTTTCGTGAGAATAGGCGATAAAATATCCGAACCCGTCGTTGAAGCGGGAGATGCGGATATTCTTGTCTCTTTCGAAACTCTCGAAGCGTTGAGATATGCGCATTTCCTTAAAAAAGACGGAATATTAGTCGTAAACGATTGTAAAATCGCACCTATGACCGTCGTTACGGGCGCGGAAAAATATCCCGAAAATATTCTTAATAGCCTTAAAAAACAACATAAAGTTTATTCGATAGACGGCGGGGCTATCGCGGAAAAACTCGGCAACGCTAAAGTTTTAAATTCGGTTGTTCTTGGCTTTGCCGCCAACTTTTTCGATTTTCCCGAAAACGCGTGGCTCGATACGCTTAAAAATACCGTGCCGCCTAAAACTGTCGATATAAACGTAAAAGCATTTACGGAAGGATTAAATTACGGGAGAAAATTATGATTTGGAATGAAAACAAAGAATGTATGAGCAGAGACGAAATGACTGCTCTGCAAAGTTCAAGGCTGGTAAAAATCGTCGATTACGTTTACCATAACGTCGAGTTCTACCGTAAAAAAATGCAGAAACTCGACCTTATGCCGAGCGATATCAAAGGCGTAGAAGATATCGCTAAACTGCCTTTTACCACGAAAGACGATTTAAGGGACAATTATCCGTTCGGACTTTTCGCAGTTCCTAAATCGCAGATCGTCAGAGTACACGCTTCAAGCGGAACGACGGGCAAAGCAACCGTCGTAGGTTACACTCGCCGCGACCTTGACGTGTGGGCGGAGTGCGTCGCGCGGTGCTTTACTATGGCAGGCGTATCGAGAGAAGATATTATTCAGGTCGGTTACGGTTACGGATTGTTTACGGGCGGTCTCGGCGCGCATTACGGTGCGGAAAAAATCGGCGCGATGGTAGTGCCTATGAGTACGGGAAACTCTAAAAAACTCATTGCGATGATGCTCGATTTCGGAGTGAGCGCAATCGCCTGCACGCCGTCTTATCTTCTGCATATTGCCGAAATTCTCGAAAAGGAAAACAAAATAGGCGAACTTAAACTTAAAACCGCAATATGCGGAGCAGAGCCGTGGACGGAGAAAATGCGTCTTGAAATCGAAAACAAACTTCATATTTCTGCTCACGATATTTACGGACTTTCGGAAGTTATGGGGCCCGGCGTCGCTTGCGATTGCTCGTTCCACAAAGGACTTCACGTCTGCGAAGACCATTTCTATCCCGAAATAGTGTCATCCGACACACTGAAACCCGTTCCCGACGGGACTACGGGCGAACTCGTTTTTACTACTCTCACGAAAGAAGGATTACCGCTTATAAGATACAGAACGAAAGACCTTACGTCTCTCGACAGGTCGGTATGCGAATGCGGCAGAACGAGCGCGCGTATCAGCAGGTTTAAAGGCAGGGTTGACGATATGCTTATCATCAGGGGCGTGAACGTGTTCCCGAGCCAGGTCGAAGCCGCGCTTTTAGAAGTAGAAGAACTTTCGCCGCACTATATGATAATCGTTGACAGAATCAATAATCTCGATACGCTCGAAATTCAGGTCGAACTTAAAGACGCTTATTTTTCCGATGAAATCAGGGGACTTGAAACGCTTACCAAAAAGGTGGGGCACGTCATCAACCAGAATCTCGGCTTAAACGCTAAAATTAAAATCGTAGAACCGCAGACTCTTAATAGGAGCGACGGGAAATCCGTTCACGTTATAGACAACAGAAAAATTTATCAGGAAAATCAAGGAGTTTAATATATGATATCCAAACAATTATCCATTTTTATCGAAAACAGACAGGGAAGACTCGGCGAAGTTCTCGGCGTTCTCAAAAACAATAACGTCAATATCCTTTCTCTTTCGCTCGCCGATACCACGGAATTCGGACTTTTAAGACTTATCGTCAGTAATCCCGCGCTTACCGCCGAAAAACTCGTTAAAGAAGGTTTTTCCGCTATGCTTACCGATATACTCGTTGTGAGTATAGAACATAAATCCGGAAGCCTGCAAGGAGCGTTAAACGCGCTTTCGGATAGCGGAATAAACGTGGAATATATGTACGGCTTATCCGTTCACGGCGAAAAGGCGACAGTAGTATTGAAAGCGTCTGATCTGAAAAAGGCGGACGAAATTTTAGCCGAAAACGGCTATTCTACTCTTTCCGCGGAGGAAATCGTAGAATTTTAATCGGGGTCAGGGTATGCTTATAGATTTTCACACACACGTTTTTCCCGAAAAAATAGCCGCGACTACGATCGCGAAACTTGAAAAGAGCAGCGATACGCACGCATTCACCGACGGCACGGTTGACGGGTTGGTGAATGAAATGCGCCGCGGCGGAGCGGATATATGCGTAACTTTACCCGTATTGACAAAACCTTCGCAATTTGACAGCGTTGCGAATTTTGCCCTGTCGGTAAACGAGAGATTTAAATATTCGGAAAAACGCCTTATTTCGTTCGGTGGAATTCATCCTTCTTGCGACGATATTGCGGGTAAGATGAGATTCTTAAAAGAAAACGGGATAAAAGGCGTTAAAATTCATCCCGATTATCAGGATACTTTTATCGATGACGAGGGTTATTACAAAATACTTTGCGCGGCAAAAGACAACGATATGATTGTCGTTACTCACGCAGGCGTTGACGACGGCTATAAAGGGTTGCCCGTGAAATGTCCGCCGTCTCTCGTTAAAAAGGTTATGGACAGAGTGCCTTACGGTAAATTCGTTCTCGGTCATTACGGCGGACACAGTCAATGGGAAGATGTTCTCGATTTGCTTTGCGGTTACGACTGCTATTTCGATACCGCATTTACTCTTCACGAGATACGGGAAGAACTTTTTAAAAAGATACTTATAAAACACGGCGCGGATAAAATTTTATTCGCAACCGATTGTCCGTGGCGGGGAATAAAAGAAGATTACGGAATTTTGTCTTCGTACGGATTAGACGAGCGCACGTCTAATAAAATCACCTATGAAAACGCGCTTAAATTACTCGGTTTGGAGAAGGAATATGCAATGTAACGAAAGAGCGTTCGCGCTCGGAAATAAAAGGTCAATTATAAGAGAAATTTTCGAATACAGTAAATGCAGGGCTGCCGAGATAGGTGCGGAAAACGTTTTCGATTTCAGTATCGGCAATCCCAGCGTAAAACCGCCGCAGAAAGTAACCGATACGATAAAAGATTTACTCGATAATTACGATTCTACGTTGCTTCACGGTTACACGTCCGCTCAAGGCGATTTGTCCGTAAGAACTAAAATCGCAGAGCATATTGTAAAGTCTTTCGGCGTAAAAATTTCGGCTAACGACATATATATGACATGCGGCGCAGCGGCTTCGCTTACCATTTCTCTTTCAGCCGTTATGAACAGGGGTGAAGAATGTATCGTTTTTGCACCGTTTTTTACGGAATACAGAGTTTTTATAGAAAATGCCGGTGGAAAGGTTGTGGTTTCCGCTACGCAAGAAAAAACGTTTCAGATTGACGCCGAAGATTTTGAATCGCGTATAAACGAAAATACGCGTGCGGTAATAATAAATTCGCCTAACAATCCGAGCGGCGTCGTTTATACGGAAGACACTGTAAAAGCGGTTTGCGAAATTCTGAAACGCAAGTCTCGCGAATACGGAAAAATAATTTATCTTATTGCAGACGAACCTTACAGAGAACTCGTTTATGACGGAATTAACGTTCCGTTTCTTATGAATTATTACGAAAACACTATCGTTTGTTATTCGTATTCAAAATCCCTTTCTCTGCCGGGTGAAAGAATAGGTTATATTGCCGTAAGCCCCGCAATGCAGGATAAGTCCGAAATATACAGCGCGGTTTGCGGCGCAGGCAGGTCGCTCGGTTTCGTCTGTGCGCCGTCGCTCTTTCAGCAGGTAATCGGAAAATGCGTAGATTTGAAAGTTGACGTAAATATTTATAAAGAAAACCGCGATATTCTGTATAAAAATTTGACGGAATACGGTTTCGAATGCGTCAAGCCCGACGGAGCGTTTTATCTTTTCGTAAAGAGTCCCGATAAAGACGCTTACGTGTTTTACGAAAAGGCTAAAAAACGAGAGATTCTGTTCGTCCCGTGCGACGACTTCGGCGTGAAAGGTTACGTCAGAATCGCGTATTGCGTAAGCAAAGATAAAATTTTAAAATCATTGCCATCTTTTAAGGACCTTGCAAAAGATTACGGGTTGACAGATTAATATAATATTGATATAACGGTAAAAGCGGATTACGGATAAAACGTATCCGCTTTTTAGTATATTTTTTACGCGTTTACCCATTATATAATAAACACGGAGAAAATATGAAGAAAATCAAACGTATTCTGTTGGTCTTTTTAGTCGTTGCTGTTTTATTTTCCACAGTAGTGAACGGTGCTTTCGCCGATGAAGAAACGGTATATCTCGGCGGAATGCCGGCAGGTTTTTTTCTTGAATCGCGCGGCGCTTACGTTGCCGGATTGTGCGACGTAATAACGGAGAACGGATTGAAATCTCCTGCAAAAGACGCCGGTTTGAGCGTCGGAGACGTAATTTTAGATATTGACGGAAAAGAAGTAAATAATGCTCTCGATATAGAAAACACACTTAACGACGACGTTTTAAAAAGTATTGTCGTGGATCGCAAAGGGAAAAAAGAAGAATTTTCGGTAAAGCCTGCAACAGACGTGAACGGCAAGTTAAAACTCGGCGTGTTCATAAGGGAAGGCGTAAGCGGAATAGGAACCGTAACGTATATAAAAGACGACTGTTTTGGCTCGCTCGGTCATCCCGTTCTGAACGATGACGGAAGTGTTCTCGATATAATTAAGGGTGGAATATACGACTGCACGGTTACGGGTTTTGTAAAAGGTGAAAGGGGCAAGCCCGGAGAACTGCGCGGAGTGTTTTCTCGCCGGGACGAAAAAGGGGTAATAAATAAAAATAACGAAACGGGCGTTTACGGAAAACTTATACAAAAACCCGATAAGAGTGATATGACTGAAATAAAAACGGGAGAAGGCAAGCCCGGAAACGCTTTCATTTATACCACCGTTGACGGCAGAACACCTGTAAAATATTCGGTTTCAATAATTAAATACGAAGAAAGCGCAACAAAAAATTTCGTTATAAAAATTACCGACGAGAGATTGATTGAAATGACGGGCGGAATCGTGCAGGGTATGAGCGGTAGTCCCATAGTTCAGGACGGAAAACTCGTAGGGGCGGTAACTCACGTGTTTATAAACGACCCGACGCGCGGTTTCGGCATATCGATTTATAATATGTTAAATAATTAGATAATAACAAACGATTTTATATTAAATTATGTCAGACATAATGAATAAAAATAATATAAATACAGAAAATATTTCCATAGGAGGCTTTTATGAAAAAAATATTCTCTGTATTTTTTTTATTTCTGACGGTAATAACGGGAATAGGCGTTTACCGTTTTGCAAGTTTAAACAAAACGTTTGCAGACGAAATTCCGCATAAATGCAAAGCGGAAATTCTTGCCGATGCGGAATCGGGTACGGTTATCTGTTCTTATAACGAAAACGAAAGATTACCTATTGCAAGCATGTGTAAAATTATGACTCTGCTTTTATGTTTTGAAGAAGAAAGAAACGGTAATCTTAATTTTAATGAAGACGTTGTCATAAGCGATTGCGCTTCGGGTATGGGCGGCTCTCAGGTCTTTCTCGAATCGGGCGCGTCTTATAAAGTCGAAGATTTGATAAAAAGTATAACGGTTGCTTCTGCAAACGACGCTTGCGTTGCAATGGCTGAAAGATTATGCGGAAGCGAATCTGCTTTCGTGGATAAAATGAACGAAAAGTGCAAAAATCTCAATATGACCGACACTGTTTTCGTTAATTGTACGGGACTTCCGCAAGCAGGACAATATTCTTGCGCGAAAGACGTTTTTATAATGTTTTCAGAACTCTTAAAATTCTCAGCGTATTTTAATTATTCTAAAATATGGACGGATGAAATATCTCATCCGAAAGGACGGATTACCGAGATTTCAAACACGAATAAACTCGTCAGATTTTACAACGGATGCGACGGCGGGAAAACGGGTTATACAAGTGAAGCGGGGCACTGTCTTGCCGCTTCTGCGGTAAGAGACGGAATGCGACTTGTTTCGGTCGTAATATGCGCGCCCGACAGCAAAACTCGTTTTGCGCATGTTTCTTCGCTTTTCAATTACGGATTTGCTAATTACGCGAGCAAACTTATAGTTGACGATAAAACTCCGCCTGATATTTCCGTGTCGGTTGAAGGCGGAAAGAAAGGAGTTTTAAGCGTTTCCGCAGACAAACCATTGTATCTGTTTTCTAAAAAGAACGAAAAACGCGGTGTAGAAATAACTTTTACACCCGACGGAAAAGTTAAAGCACCCGTTAAAAAAGGCGATATAGTAGGAAGACTTTCGGTCTATGAAAACGGAATAGAAATCGGCTCGGTAAACGTTATTTCCAACGAAGACGTTGCTGAAAAAACTTATTTCGACGTGGTGCGCGACGTGGTTCGCAACTGGCCGCTCGTTTCGTAATTTTCGTAATTATGATTTTATATAAAGAAACAGTATAGCACGTAAAGTAATAAGCATTTTTATCGTATTGATTTATATTACAAAAAAAGTCTTAAATTTTAAGCTCGCATATCATATAGACGTGCGGGCTTTTGCCTTTTTTTTATTGCCGTTGTTAATACGTTTTTAGTATTTTAAGTCTTTAATTATAAAAATATAATCTAAAAATCTGAAATCGACGGCGTTTTCTTGATTTTTTTTCGGAAATATTATATACTTATTAAAATAACAGAAAACGGACTTATATGCAGAGAATTATAGAATACATATCGGTTTTTCTCGCTCTTATTCTCGTTCTTCCCGTACACGAATTCGCTCACGCTTTCGCGGCGGTAAAAAACGGAGATTTGACGCCTAAACTTGCCGGAAGATATACATTAAATCCGCTTGCGCATTTCGATATAATCGGTTTGTGCTGTTTTGTTTTGGCGGGATTCGGTTGGGCGAAGCCCGTTCCGATAAATCCTGACAACTTTAATAACCGCAAAACGGGGAGTTTCACCGTTGCAATAGCGGGCGTGGCGGCGAATTATATTTTCGCTTTCGTTTTTTATCCGATAGCAATACTTTCGTTCAGAATTCCGCAATTCGGGTACATTACCAAAGTGTTACATTACGTCGTAAGGTTAAGTCTTGTTTTTTTCGTATTTAATCTGATACCCGTTTATCCGCTCGACGGGTTTATGGCGGTAGACGCGCTTAAAAAACATAGAGATCCCTTCTACGATTTTTTAAGATACAAGGGGATTTATGTTTTATATGCGCTGTTCGCGCTTAGTATCGCTGCGGATTTATTCGACGTTCCGCAACTTAACGTGCTTGGAATAGCAATAAATTTCGTCGTTTCGGTCATAGAAAAACCGATAACGCTGTTCTGGGGGTTGTTTTTTTAATGGCAGAGTTTGAATCGGTCGTAGATTATTCCACGAAACTTGAAAATTTCGAAGGACCTCTCGACTTATTGCTTCATCTTATTAAAGAAGCGAAAATCGAGATTAAAGATATATACGTTTCTGAAGTTACGGCGCAGTTTTTGCAATATATGGACGGTCTCGTTTATCTCGACGTCGATAAAGCCAGCGAATACCTGAATATAGCCGCAACTCTGCTCGAAATGAAATCCAAATCCGTTCTTCCGAAAATAGAAGAATTTACCGACGACGCGGAAGATGACGGTATGGCGCTTATAAGAAAACTTGAAGAATATAAACTTTTCAAAGAAGCGAGCGAAAAACTTAAAAATCAGGAGAACGTTTTAAGGTTTTATAAAGAACCGGATAAGAACGTGGGGGACGTTAAAATCGTCTACAACGACTTTAATCTTGACGGTTTAATCAACGCTTTTTCCAAACTTCTTATGCGCGTCGACGATAAAAAGAGACAGGAAAACACGTTGAAGGAAATACCGAAAGAGGTATTCACCGTCAAAGATAAAGTCGACCACATACGTTCGGTGCTTTTAGACCGTCAAACGGTAAGTTTTTTTGAACTGTTTCCGAGCCATTACACGAGAACCGAACTGATAACCACTTTTCAGGCAATGCTCGAACTACTGAAACTTCAATACGTTACCGTAGAACAAAACGACGTGTTTGACGATATAACGCTAACAATAAGGGAAGACAGAAATGAAGAACTCGGAGAAATTGACGAATATAATTGAATCTATTCTTTTCGTATCCGGAACGCAGGTTGCCGTAGCGGATATAACAGAAAAACTCGGAATAACCGAAAAAGAACTGATGAACGCCGTAACGGAATTACAGAAAAAATATACGGGCGACAGCGGCATTCAACTACTGAAATTCAACAAAAAATTGCAATTCTGTTCCAATCCCGTGTACGCGGAAGAAGTGTCGTCCGTGCTTAACCCGATAAAGGAAAGAGAATTATCCAGAAGTATGCTCGAAGTTGCGGCGATTATAGCGTATAAACAACCCGTTACGAGAATAGATTTAGAAGAAATTCGCGGAAACAGCGAATATGCGATACAAAAACTTCTCGAACTCGGAGTGATAGAGCCAGTCGGCAGAAAAGACGCTGTCGGAAGACCTGTTATGTTCGGGACGACAGATAAGTTTCTTAAACGTTTCCAGATTTCTTCTCTGGACGAATTGCCCGACTACGAAGAACTTATAAACAGAATTCAACTGATTCACGGCAACGACGACGATAACGATTATCTTTATAAAAAAGACGTTTACGTCGATACTGATACCGTCGGCGAAGTTGCTACTGAGGAATCGGACGCGGCCGTTACCTCTTTCGTTGAGAACGAGGTTAACGACGGCGCGTCGCCGAGTGAAAACACTTCGGAAAAAATTCTCAAAAAAATCAAGCGTAAGACTGCCGCAAACACTGAAAACGTCGATTTTGAACTGCCTGATATTTCGGAAGAAGAAATCCCCGATTTCCTTAAAGGGGAAGAAGTGGAAAAAATCTGACCCTATTCGTTAAACTTTTATATTTACTTAATAATACTTGTAGAAAAAATGCGTAACGGCGTTCACGTTACGCATTTTTAATGCCCGTTTACATATTTATTGTATTTTTACCGATATTAAGATAGTGTTAACGTTATTTTTTTGCGTAGCGGCGTTGATATTTCCGCTTTTTCTGAGTATAGACTTAGCCTATACGGGCGAGAACGCCAAATTATATTTCGGCGTAAGATTGTTCGGATTTATTAAGTTATTAAGCGGCTACGCCGAAAAAATAAAAGAAGGTTTTGCGTTCCATTTGTCCGAAAAGAAAGCGTATATAATAAGTTATAAAGATTTAACGGGTGCAAAGGAAAGCATTAAGCCTTTTATGGATTACCACTTTATAAAAATAAGAACTGTTATTGAAACGGGAAATACAGACGGCGCCGCCTATCCGCTTGCGGCGGCTTTCGTATCGTCTTATATCAACGGATTAGTTTGTAGGATTTTTGCCCATAAAAAACCTTATCTCGTACTCGATAATTCGTTCAACGTGTATTTGGACAGAGACGTTTTCAACGTTTTTTTGAAAACAGACTTCGTTTTTAATTTAATAATGGTGGTATCGAGCGTTATCAAAATCATCACGGAGAAAATTATTTATGCAATCAGACAAAGAAAAAACAAAAATTAACTCTGCAATAGAAACGGCGATAAAAAATCTCGGCGCGATTATCGACGTAAATACCGTAATAGGTACGCCGCTTAAAAACGACGACGGCAGCGTAATAGTTCCCGTTTCAAAAGTTACGTTCGGGATTTTAACCGGCGGCGGAGAATACGGCAAAATCAATATTTTCAATAAGGGGGCAGATTTGCCTTATTCTGCGGGCAACGGCGCGGTCGTATCCTTAAAACCTTGCGGATTTCTCGTGAAAAACGCAGGCTCTTCGGATTATAAGATAATTTCGATGCCCGGGAACTACGAAAATCTGATAGATAAAGCCGCCGATTTTTTATCCGACGCGGGTAAGTCTTTAAGCGGCAATAGCGGCGGAGACGAAAGTAAAATATGAAAAGAATCCTTAATTTTACGATAGTTGCCGTTTTGGCGTTTTCGTTTTTTTCCGCTTTATCGCGGACTGAGCAAGTAAACGTTTATGCGCAGACGGGGGAAAGCGAAATTGTTATGGAAACGCTGTCAAATAGGGTTTTATATGGTAAAAATGCTTACGATAAAATGTATATGGCAAGCACAACGAAAATACTTACCGCAATAACAGTGATTGAAAACGCCGACGTGAACGAAGTCGTAACCGTAACCGCGGAAACGGTCGGAGTGGAAGGTTCGAGTATTTATCTCGAAGCGGGCGAAAAAATGACGGTAAAAGATTTATTATTCGGACTGATGCTTCGTTCCGGCAACGACTGCGCCGAAACTCTTGCAGTATATTGTTCTGGTTCGATTAGCGATTTCGTTTCGCTGATGAATTCTACAGCAAAAAAAATAGGAGCAACAAGCAGCAACTTCGTTAATCCGCACGGTCTGCACGACGACGAACATTACACAACGGCGTACGACCTTGCTTTAATCACGTGTTATGCCCTTAAAAATCCGATTTTCCGTGAAATTGTTTCGTCAAAATATGCAGACGTTCCGTTTACTACGAGAAACAGTAAACGAAGGCTGATAAATAAAAACAAAATGCTTTCCCGGCTCGAAGGTTGTACGGGTGTTAAAACGGGTTACACGAAAAAAGCGGGAAGATGTCTCGTTACAAGTTGCGAAAGAAACGGTATGGAAGTCGTATGCGTCGTATTAAACTGCGGTCCTATGTGGGAGGTTTCCGAAAAACTGATAAACTCTGCGTTTAACGATTATAATAATTATAAACTAATAGAAAGCGATAACTTTGTAGGATTTATGAAGTACGGCGATAATAAAAAATGCGCGCTATACGTAAAAGATGACGTAATAGTGCCGCTTACAGATTACGAGCGCGAAAACGTTATAATCAAATACGATTATCCCGAATATTGCGACAAGAACTTCAAAAAAGACGACGAAATAGGAAAG
Source organism: uncultured Clostridia bacterium (assembly GCA_945917475.1). Lineage (GTDB taxonomy): Bacteria > Bacillota > Clostridia > Christensenellales > Borkfalkiaceae > UBA1259. The sequence continues at coordinate 23,679 of CAMEHL010000007.1, forward strand.
GTTGAAATTTATTGCGAAAATAACTTGCTTTTTTCGGAAAAAATCTATACTATTATAGGAGCGTGATTTTTATAAAACAAAAGCAAGGATGATGAAATGAGAATTAACAAGTATCTCGCGGAAAGCGGGGTTTGTTCGAGAAGGGCTGCAGACAATCTTATCGCGGAAGGCGTGGTGAAAAAAAACGGCAAGGTTTGTTCGGTGGGAGAAGACGTCGATATCGTAAACGATAAAATTACGGTGAACGGCAAACCCGTCAGTATAGTTAAAAATTTCGAATACTACGTTATGAATAAACCTAAAGGTTACGTCTGCACGGTAAAAGACGATAAGGACAGAAAAACCGTTATGGATTTACTTCCTAAAAATATTACGAGAGTTTATCCCGTAGGAAGGCTGGATTACGATTCCGAAGGATTGTTGATTTTCACCAACGACGGAGACCTTGCCTATAAACTTACTCATCCGAAAAACGAAATTCCTAAAACTTATCTCGTTAAAACCGAAAAACCCGTATCCGATAAGGACGTTGCGGCTTTGCGGGCGGGCGTTACCGTAGACGGCGTGAGAACTAAAAAATGCAACGTTACGCTTATAGAAACCAACAAAACAGGCTCTAAATTACACGTTACGATAACGGAAGGCAGAAATCGTCAGGTCAGAAAAATGTTCGAAGCAGTCGGAAATTCCGTCGATTTTTTGAAAAGAATTAAAATCGGAGACTTAAAGTTGACGGGGCTTAATCGCGGCGAAACGAGAAAACTTACGCCCGCGGAAATAAATTATCTTCTTTATTTATAAAAATCGGCGTTTTAACCGTTTTTTTGACTAATATTATCAGGTCGTAATACCAAAGGAAATTTTATATAATAAGCCGACGCTTGCCTTATGTTAAGCGTCGGCTTAAGTTTACTACAGAAAGAATTAAAGTCTCACAGAGTTACTGCCTTTTAACGCGAAAAACAGGAAATTTTGAAAACAAAAATTCCATAACGAAATACAGGACAAAATCCAGAATCAACGTAACAGGCACTAAAATGAACGCAATTATATTTGTTTTGACTTCAAAATCCGTTTCAAAAAGAAAATTCAATGCAAAAGTAACAAGTAATAGATTAAAAGCGATTATCGCAGCGGTCAGAATTCTGTTTCCGTTCAGTTTTTTAGATACGGTTTTAATCGGATTCTTAAAATAATTTACTGCAAAAACGCACGAAACGACTGCGCCGCACGCGATTATCGCAATAGCGTAACCTACGATAGATACTTCTTTAAACGCATAATTTTTATACAGAAAAGTCTGAATAATTACGAGAAAAAGAAGAAAAACGCTCGTAAATAGTCGCAACTTATTAAAATAAAGACTTCCGACGGGCTTTGCCGAATTTTTGGATGAAATTCGTATTTTATAGCCTTCTTTCGCAGCGGCAAGAGTTAAATCGCCGAAATCGATTTTGCCGTTGTTGTTTACTTGTTCCGCATTATAATCCGAAACGCTTAATGTTTCGTTGAATTTGGGCTTTTCCGCTTCTTCTTCGTCGATTTTATCGATTATACGTTTGTCGTTTTCTTCCGAATTTATTACGGACGATTTGATTAAACCGTTTAAAATATTTCTGAAATTTATCTCTTTTTCGTCTTTTTCAACGACTGTTTTGCAGTTTTTTTCTGATTCATAAACGCTCGCGTCTTTCGCGTCTTTATTTTCGGACATAACGTTTTTAGTCTGAACAGAAGTTTCGGCGGCGTCCGACATGGTTTTATCCGAAATTACCTGATTAACGTTTTCTTTCTCTTTAGAATATATCGGAAAAACGGCGACAGGGGATTGTTTTGTTTGCGGTTCGGGAGTGTAATCCACAAGTTTATCAATAATTTGACGTGAAAACGCCCAAGAAGATAAATTTTTATCAACTTCCTGCTTACCGTTTTCGGTAATTTTAAAATACTTACGCCTTCCGTCAGACGCGTCAAACCAATAAGAACTGACGAATTTTAAGTTTTCAAGTCGTTTGAGAGAACTGTAAAGCGTAGCCTGATTTAAGACGTACTTTTTTTCGCTCTTTATTTCTACCGATTCGCTTATTTGTTGAGCGTATTTATCGCCGTCAAGCAACGTGTGCAAAATTATAGTGTCAATATGACCGCGTATTAAATCGCTTGAAATCGCCTGTTGCTGATTCATAATATCTCCGATATATTATTTACAAAAAGTATACTACATATAAGCGAAGTTGTCAAGAAAATTAAAAAATAACAGTCAAAAACGATAATATTCACTAAAAATTTCTAATCATTATAGAAAATAATAAAAATCTAAATAAATAAAGGGATTTTGGATTTATTTTATGTGTAACATAACACTTAATTTTGAGAACTTTTATCCAAATCGAACGACAAAAAAATTAGTAAAATTATTATTGCGTAAGATGATTTAAGGAAATTATCAAGTATTTTTCAAAAATTGACTTTTTAATTGTTATGATTTATCAATAATCGTCTGAAATTGCTTGACAAAATATTTTTCTTCTGTTATTATTAAAACACACTTAACTATGCGCAAAAGCCGCGTTTTGCGCATAGTTATAAATGTTTATATTTATATTAAAATGTTTCCCTATGTCGTGTTGAACTATACTATGTTTTGATTTGCGGAGACGATTTTATTAAAAAAATATTATATTTATTTTATGCAAGAGCAATCTCCCGAACTATCCAAAAAAGGAGCGGAAAATGAAAGATAAATCTTATTATGAAAAACGTGAAATCAATTGTACTGAGCGTAGCGCTGAAATCATTAAAACCCTGCCGTATTACGTTTCCGATTTTTTTATCGGTGTAGAACCGCGTACTTCTGCTCTTACCCGCTTGAATTACGCCTACGATTTGCGCATTTTCTTTGATTTTTTATCAAAAAAGGTTTTTAGGGACAATAAGCCCGAACAAATCGAACTTTCCGATTTGGATAAACTTATGCCTGCCGACTTTGAATATTTTTTGAGTTATTTAAGTCATTACGAAATTAGCGGCAAAAAAGAAAGATGTACCGAATCGGGTAAAGCAAGGAAACTCTCTACCCTGCGTGCGTTTTATAAATATTTTTTTAATAAAAACTTATTGACGGCAAACACCCCTACTAAGGTTTTAATGCCGAAAATTCACGAAAAAGAGATAATTCGGCTTGATTCCAACGAAAATAAAGACGAAATCGGCGATATGTTATATGCGGTTGAAAGCGGAAACGGTCTGACTAAAAGGCAAGCCGAATATCATAAATCTACGGGTATTCGCGATACGGCTATAATTACCCTGTTTCTCGGAACCGGGATTCGTATAAGCGAACTCGTAGGACTTAACGTAGACGATATAGATTTTAATTCGAACAGTTTCGTGGTTACCAGAAAAGGCGGTAATCGCGCTATATTGTACTTTAACAACGAAGTCGCGAAAGCATTATCCGACTATATGCTTATCAGAACCGATTCCGCGCACGTCGAAAAAAATAATACCGCATTGTTTTTATCGCTCCAAAACAAGCGTATTTCAACAAGACAGGTACAGGAGTTGGTTAAAAAATATGCGAAAATCGCCTCTCCCCTTAAAAAAATAACGCCCCATAAGTTAAGGAGTACTTTCGGAACTAATTTATATAGGCAAACGGGCGATATTTACGTCGTTGCCGATTGCCTCGGTCATAAAGACGTTAATACGACGAAAAAACATTACGCTGCAATAAGCGAAGATATGCGCAAAAACGCAGCGCAAAACCTTAATCTTGACCCGAAAAAATGAAATGTATTTATAATAAATTTATTTATAATAAGCGTTATTATAAAAGAGATACCGCCTGCTTTTTATAGGGTTTTTCTTTCTTATTTTGTTTATTATACTATTATTATAGATTATTTTTTATTTTGATAATATTTATCTTTATAAAAATTTTCATTTCCGAGAGGTGCTGCGGTTAGTCTGAAAATAACACAACCGTCGGGACAGACAACAGTTTTGGTGTATTTTCCGTCTCCCCCGATATTTTCCAGGTTTACGCCGCTTCTTACCGCTTCCATAACGGGAAACAATACGGACATCGTTTTAGAGCAAATCCCGTAACCGTCTTTGTTTACGGGGCAACCGTATGTACAGGTATATATATCGCCTGTTTCCTCTCCGTTTCGGCAGTAATTTTCCGTTTTATCGCCTCTTAAAAATCCTATTACTTCTATCTCGAATGAGTATTCTTCGTTAAACCACTTTTTCATAATTTCTCCTTATTTATATTATAAAATCAGCGGCTGAACCGGTCAAGTAAAATAATAAATTAAAAAAAAGCGCGGCAATAAATTTGCCGCGCCGCAACTAAAATCAAAATAATAAAACTTTCTTCTTTACCGTATTAAGTTTTACCGTTTCAAAAACGTTTAATTTTTCAATGAGTTCAAGAGTTTTTTGCCTTCTTCGATGATGATTTCCGCGACTCCGGCTTTAAAGTCAGACGACCCTGTTTCGTATCCGCCTTCGTCGTATGCTTCTTTCATCGGGAAATAGCCTTCGTAGCCGTTTGTACAACAGCACGGTAAAACCATTTTCCAACCTTCAGTATTTTTTAATTCTATACCTATCCCCGTGAAAGGTTCACCCGGTATTCCTATAAATGCGATATCGCCGATAGCAATACCCGATAAAACCATTTCAAAATAGTCGGGAGCGTTTTCAAGACGTATTTTCCTTTGTGCCTCCGCAACAACGGTCGTCAACATCATCCCTTTATATGGAATTTCGGAATCTTTGCCCGCAATATGCAAAGAGTTGTATTCTTTCGCAAGCGGTAATTCTTCGGGCGAGCATTTGTTTGAAGGGACTTTAATTATGCGTTGGATAAATTTAATTTTATCGGCGGCAACGTATTCGACTTTATCAAAAGTCTGCAAAACCGCTCCCGTAACTACTCTGCCCATATATCTCGTATGCCCGTAACCGCGCGAAACGTCGTCGAAGTCAATAAACGTATCGTTCAGATCTCCGCCCTTAGGGTGAACGTTAAC